>NZ_JAXWCK010000055.1:0-47686 GCF_037349415.1 Anthropogastromicrobium sp. | reverse complement strand
GAGCATCTGCCTTACAAGCAGAGGGTCATAGGTTCGAGCCCTATAGGCCCCATATGTACGCGTAGCTCAGCTGGATAGAGCGTCTGACTACGGATCAGAAGGCCGGGAGTTCGAATCTTCTCGCGTACATTATTGATAAGCGGTTTCTGCGAAAGCAGGAGCCGTTTTTTTAATAATATCAGTTTACTTATCTTTGTTTTTAATAATATCAGTTTACTTATCTTTGTATTGATGATATAATAAAAATACAAATATTATTTTTGGGAAAACGGAGGAAATTTCAATGAGAATTTATTGTACCAAGGACTATAAGGAAATGAGCCGCAAGGCTGCAAATCTGATTTCTGCCCAGGTAATTATCAAGCCAGACTGTGTATTAGGTCTGGCAACCGGTTCAACACCAATCGGAATTTATGATCAGCTGGTAGAGTGGTATCATAAGAATGATATCGATTTTTCCGAGGTAACAACTGTTAATCTTGATGAGTATCGCGGACTGACAAAAGAGAACGACCAGAGCTACTATTACTTTATGCATACTCATTTATTTGATCGTGTGAATATTCGCCCGGATCACTCCTTTATTCCGGACGGAACTTGTGAGGACAGCGAGTTTGAGTGCCGTCGCTATGAAAATCAGATTCGTTCTCTTGGTGGAATCGATATGCAGCTTCTTGGACTTGGACGTAATGGACATATCGGATTTAATGAGCCATCTGACAGCTTTGCACAGGTAACACATTGCGTAGATCTGACACAGAGTACAATCGATGCCAACAAGCGTTTCTTCGCGTCAGAGGCAGATGTACCGCGTCAGGCATACACAATGGGTATCGGAACTATCCTTCAGGCAAAGAAGATCCTTCTTGTAGCAAGTGGTGAGGATAAGGCAGAAGCAGTTAAGAACACATTATTTGGACCAATTACACCATATGTTCCGGCATCTATTCTTCAGATTCATCCGGACGTTACAATCGTTGCAGATGAGGCAGCATTGTCTCTTTGCAAGCTGTAAGCAAAAGAAAGGCAAACAGTATGAAAATTTTAAATGCAAAGATCTGCAGCAATGGTCAGATTTTTGATGGAGAGGTTACAGTAGACGGCGAGCGCATTGCGTCTGTTACGCCTAAAGAAACGTCGTCAAGCTCAGATGAAACCATCATTGATGCAAAAGGTATGTATGTGATTCCAGGCCTTCTCGATGTTCATTTCCATGGCTGTGTGGGATATGATACCTGTGATGCCTCAAAGGAAGCTTTTGATAAAATAGCGGAATACGAGGGCAGTGAAGGTGTTCTTGCGATCTGTCCTGCGACGATGACATATCCAGAGGATAAGCTTTCTGAGATTATGGACATTGCAGCAGATTATGAAAGTCCTGTGGGCGCAGATTTTGTTGGTCTTCATTTAGAAGGACCATTTATCAATCCTAACCGTGTTGGTGCACAGAACTCTGACTATGTACAAAAGCCAGATGCAGATATGCTTCTTCGTCTGCAGGAGCGTGCAAAGGGACGTATTCGAATCTGTGATGTTGCACCAGAGACAGAGAATGCGATTGACTTTGTAGAAAAAATCAAAGATCATGTGGCATCCGTATCTATTGCACACACTTGTACTGACTACGATACAGCAATGCAGGCATTTGAGCATGGTGCCAATCATCTGACACATGGTTTTAATGCAATGCCAGGCATTCATCATCGTAAGCCAGGTCCGCTTTCAGCAGCAGCAGATGCTGAAGCTGACGTAGAGCTGATCTGCGATAATGTTCATATTCATCCGTCAGTAGTACGTCTTGCGTTTAAACTGTTTACAGATGAGCATGTTATTTTAATCAGTGATACTATGAGAGCCTGCGGTCTTGAGGATGGCTGCTACGATTTAGGTGGTCAGCAGGTAGAGGTAAAGGGAAATCTTGCCACACTTGCATCTGATTCAGCTACAATCGCAGGAAGCGTTACTAATTTGATGAATTGTCTTCGTTGCGCAGTTAAGACAATGAAAATTCCATTTGCGAGTGCAGTAAAAGCTGCTACTCACAATCCGGCAAGAAGCATCGGTGTATTAGATGATTACGGCGATGTAGAAGCAGGAAAGTATGCAAATTTGCTTATTCTTGATGAAGAGCTTAATATTGTTCACATGATTAAGCGCGGAAAACTAGTGCGCTAATCAAAATAATTATAATTAAAAAACGGACTGGCTGCAGATTATTTATCTGTTAGCCAGTCCATTTTATTTATTTGTCTTCTTCCTCTAGCTCATCAGTCAAACGGCAGATTTCATCAATCATGTCGCCAATTGTCTCAATAGTATCAAGAAGAGGTGCATCTGTTGTGATATCTACCTTTGCAAGTGCGGCAAGCTCAACAGGGGTCAAGGTGCTTCCAGCTGCAAGTACTTTCTTCCAGTCATCCACAGCAGTTTGACCTTCCTTTTCAATTCGCTTGCAGACCTGTGTGGCAACAGTCAGTCCAGCACTGTATGTGTAGGAGTAAAGACCCATATAGTAGTGTGGCTGGCGCATCCATGTAAGCTCGGCTCCATCACAGATTTCTACATCATCGCCCCAGAAATCCTGAAGAGTTTTTTTCATGATGCTGCTTAATGTATCAGCCTGAACGCTGCCGCCGTTGTCAATAATACGGTATACCTCGCGTTGATAAGCAGCCTCCATCAGATGTGTAACAAAGTTGTGATAGTAGGTGTTGCTGATCTGGCAGGAGAGTACCCAGCGGCGGAAACGCTTGTCATCATTTGACTGCAGCAGATAATGCGCCATTAAAAGCTCGTTCATAGTGGACGGGGCCTCAACAAAGTATGAAGATACATCAGTGTCAAAGATGGACTGTGCGCTGTTGCAGGCACGGAAATGTCCAGCATGACCAAGCTCGTGAGCCAGTGTAAATACATCGGCCATACGGTCGTTCCAGCTTAACAAAATAAAGGAATTAGTTCCGTAGGGGCTTGCGCAGAAACCACCAGTTGACTTGCCTTGATTTTTTGCAAAATCAACCCAGCGGTCACGATAAGCTTCACGCACCATATCTACATACTCAGGTCCAAGGATGGAAAGACCTTTTTCGATATATTCCTTAGAACCCTCAATAGTTACCTTTGGATCATATTCAGGATCAACGGAAATTTTTAAATCAGCAAAGGTCATACGATCCAGCTTGTGAATTTTCTTTAACAGACGTGTATACTTGCGCATATGAACAGAGAGCTTTGTTGTAATCAGATCGATCTGACGGTCATAAAGCTCACGGCTTACCTTCTGGTCAAATAAAAGACTGTCAAATACGCTTTCAAAACCGCGCAGTGTAGCCATTGTCTTTTCAGTCTGAACCTGTGAATTATAAGCGGCAGCAGTTGTGTTCTCATACTGAGCCAGTTTCTTGCTAAATGCATCAAAAGCATTGCGGCGGATTTGTGTGTCAGATTCATATTCATAGTCATCTTCAAACAGGGAGTAGCCAAGCGGATAATCCTTGTTATTAGCATGGAAGGAATCAAACTTCATGTCTGCAAGCTTAGTCATGTTGTAAATCTGATAAGGCGTGTTTAAGGTCTGAGAAAGTGCAGACAAGGCGCGCTCTGTCTCAGGATGCAGCTGATGCGGCTTACGGCGAAGTATGTCTTCAAGATAGATGCGGCTGCCGCCGGCAATTGCAATAGAAGCCTTCAGTGTTTCTTCGCTCTGCTCGGTAATTTCACTGTTGATAAAACTCAAACGGCTGTTGATGTCAGAAATTATATTCATCACACGGTCATTTCTCTCTTGATTGTGGCTGTCATAATAATCAACCGAAACAGCCAGATCAGTATAATTGCCAGTCAGTGTCATCAGGCGAGTCATCTCCTGAAGATCATTTAAGCAGTCACAAATAGCTTCAGGCGTTGTCAGCTTTCCCTTAAAGCGTTCCTCCATAGAAGCACATAGAGCCTTCATTTTTTCAACATCCCTGTACATCGCTTCCTCAGTCGGATAAATCAGGGAAAGATCCCATGTCAGTTCAACAGGGACTTCATTTCTCATTGCTAAACTCATAAAATTTCACCTTTCTCTCAAACTATTGGCTAGTGCCGTGATTGAGCGTAGTCATCTTAAGTATATACATTTTTTATTAAAGAAGCAATCTCTTGACAGAAAATAAAAAGTATGATAATATTTTGTCAAGCAAATAAAGGGGAGTAGTGAAACGCCCATATATCTATATTTGGGGTGGGTTTGAAACCGTCAGCCGATGCGATAAGCATCCGTATCAAATGAGACAGCGAGACTTTTATTGCGGTGTGTGCCGCGGTAGAGGTCTCTTTTTTATTATCCTAACCGTGGCACACGGAAAGGAGAGACATGAGTGATTTCATGATGGAAAGAGAGATTCAAGAAGCTCTCACAGCAGGGGAAAATGCCCTGCAAAGCCTGTATGCAGCGAGTGAGCAGCTAGACAGTGCAAGAAACTGGGGAATTGTCGATTTATTGGGAGGCGGATTTTTTACCGATTTAATTAAGCATTCCAAAATGGGAAAAGCAGAGGAGTATCTTTCACAGGCAAGATATTATCTTCAACAGTTCCAAAAAGAATTGCGTGATGTCGCAGCAGATGATACAATACAGTTACAGACGGGTGATTTTTTAAGCTTTGCAGATTTCTTTTTTGACGGAGTGGTAGCCGACTATCTGGTCCAGTCAAGGATCAATGAGACAAGAAGAAAAGTAGCCGAGGCAATCAGAAGAATCGAAGAACTTACAGCAAAGTTGCGTGCAAAATATAGTTACTTCAACTAAGACAAAAATCACCAGATCAGACACATCAGTTGGGCATAGCAGCAAAGAGGATTTTAGAAAGAGAGGACAACAGTATGAAAACAGCATTGGCAGCAGCACAGCAATCATCATTTTTAGACACGGCAGCATTTCCCATTATTATCGTCGTGATCGCAATCATAGCCATTCTTGCAATATTAGCGAGCGGCTACGTTAAGGCACCGCCGGATCAGGCGTACATAATTTCCGGTTTGAAAAAGGAAAGCAAGATCCTTATTGGACGTGCCGGCATTAAGATTCCATTTTTAGAGAGAATGGATAAGCTGTATCTTGGACAGATGACAGTTGATATCAAGACAGAGCAGTCTGTTCCGACAAACGATTTCATCAATGTAAATGTGGATGCAGTTGCAAAGGTAAGAATCAATCCAACAACAGATGGAATTAAGCTGGCAGCAAAGAACTTCTTAAATAAAAAGCCAGGCGATATTGCACTTGATCTTCAGGATTCCCTTCAGGGTAATATGCGTGAGATCATCGGTACCTTGTCATTAAAAGTAATTAATACTGACAGAGACTCATTCTCCGATCAGGTTATGATGAAGGCGTCAAAGGATATGGATAAGCTTGGAATTGAGATCCTTTCATGCAACATCCAGAATGTAACAGACGAAAATGGTTTGATCAAGGATCTTGGTGCTGACAATACATCACTTATTAAGAAAAATGCAGCCATAGCTAAGGCACAGGCCGACAGAGATATAGCTATCGCGCAGGCTGAGGCAGATAAGGCGGCAAATGAGGCGAGAGTTCTTTCTGATACGCAGATTGCACAGAAAAACAATGAGCTGGAGATTCGCAGGGCAGAACTTAAGATTATATCCGATAATAAAAAGGCTGAGGCAGATGCTGCTTACAAGATTCAGGCACAGTCACAGCAAAAGAGTATTGAGACAGAGACTGTGAACGCGCAGATTGCAAGAGCAGAGCGTGATGCCGAGTTAAAGAAGCAAGAGGTTGAGATTGCAAGACAGCGCCTTGATGCAGAAATCCGAGCAAAGGCAGATGCAGATCGTTACCGTGAAGAGCAGCAGGCACAGGCAGAGCTGTTCAAGCGCCAGAAAGAGGCAGAAGCAAAGAAGTTCGAGCAGCAGCAGGATGCAGAGGCAAAGAAAGCCATGGCAGAGGCAGTTCGATTTGCCAGAGAACAGGAAGCAGAAGGTATCCGTGCAACTGGTCTTGCAGAGGCAGAAGCAATTCGTGCAAAGGCAACAGCGGAGGCCGAAGGTATAGATAAGAAGGCAGAGGCAATGAAAAAATATGGAGAGGCCGCAATTATCGAGATGATCATGCAGGCACTTCCAGAAATTGCAAAGAACGTTGCAGAGCCGCTGTCCAAGGTAGATAAGATCACAATGTACGGCGAAGGAAACAGTGCAAAGATGCTCCAGGATATCATAAACAGTACTACGCAGGTAACAGAAGGACTGGCACAGGGAATGGGAATCGATGTAAAGGCATTATTATCAAGCATTGTTGGTGCAAAGATAGCATCAAATACACCAGAGGATCCACAAAAATCTGATTCAGACGAATACGAACAGTAAAAATTAAGGGCAGACAGCACATTGTCTGCCTTTAATTTACAACCTTTTTCATGTTGCCTTGACGGTTGAAAGATGCTGTGCTATTATGAGACTAGTCAAAAAAGAAAGAAATTGTGAAAGGAATTGTGTATGAAAGATCGTTTTGAAGCGAAGCTTATACTGTTTATCATACCGGCACTTGCCATCTGGGAAGTATTATATCAGCTTGTCATAATCAGGTTAATTCCGGCGGCAAAAAACGATACCGTTCATGGTGTTGGATTTGTTGTTTTAGTAGCAGCTGCCTGGCTGATATACCGCAAAAAAGCAGGAACAGAGTATGAGGAGGAAGATCAGGATGCATAGTATTTTATTTTCCATAGGGCCGTTTCACGTTTATGGATATGGCTTTATGATTGCAGTAGGAATTATCTGTGCATTTACGATAGGCTGTTTCCTTGCAAAGCGCTCCGGTCTTGATGATGATGCACTTTTTTCCATGGGACTAGTAGGAATAGTGGGCGGTATTATAGGTGCAAAGCTGCTTTACTATATTGTAGAGTTTCCTTCAATTATTGCAGATCCTTCTATTCTTCTTAATTTTGGAGAAGGATTTGTTGTGTACGGAGGCCTGATTGCAGGCTTTTTAAGCCCGTTAATTTACACCAGAATAAAGAAGCTTTCCTTCTTACCTTATATTGACTGCGCAGTGCCAGGTGTAGCATTTGCACAAGGGTGCGGACGCATCGGCTGTTTTCTTGCAGGCTGCTGCTATGGAAAAGAGACATCCGCATGGTATGGTGTCACATTTCCGGCAGATTGTCTTGCACCGGCAGGTGTATCGCTTATTCCAACACAGCTGTTTTCAGCAGCAGGAGACTTTATATTTGCAATAATTCTTTTTATTTTGCAGAGAACGCTTTACAAAAAGAAGAAAAAGACATCAGGAATTGTTACAGCCGTATATTTGATGCTTTATGCAGTGGGCCGTTTTCTTATTGAATTTTTAAGAAACGATCCAAGAGGAGCTGTTGGTGTATTGTCAACATCACAGTTTATCGCGATCTTTATGTTTGCAGCAGGCGCTGTTATGCTAAGCAGATTTGTAAAAAACAGCAACTGATTAAATATTTTGCCTACGGGACTACGACAGAAATATATAAGCAGAAAGGAAGACAACAATGGCAAAAGAAAAGATACCAAAAACGAATGCAATGCGCATACTTGACCGCCTCAAGATTTCTTATGAGGTGCTGTCATACCAGTGTGATGAATTTATAGATGGAATACACACAGCAGATACACTTGGGATTCCACATGAGAACTGCTTTAAGACACTCGTTCTTCAGGGAAAGAGCAAGGGATATAGTGTATTTGTTCTTCCAATCGAGGAAGAACTAAACTTAAAGGAGTGTGCAAAGGCAGTGAATGAAAAGTCAGTTGAGATGATCCATGTGAAGGACATCAACGCCGTCACAGGCTATATTCGCGGCTGCTGTACTGCCCTTGGCATGAAAAAGGAATATCCAACCATTATCCACGAGAGTGCGCTTGACTGCCCATATATATGCGTCAGTGCCGGAAAGCTTGGAGTTCAGCTAAAGCTTTCACCGCAGGATTTTATCAAGGCGACAGGTGCAAAAGCACTGAATATTATTCATGAGTAGGAAATTTAATAATACGCCAACTCGGTGTATAGAAAGGACATGAAATTCACATGGGAGAACGTTTAACGCAGGGAGATATCGATAAAATCAAAAAAGAGATAGAGTACCGCACACTCGTTGTAAGAAAAGAGGCGATTGAAGCTGTTTCAGAGGCCAGAGCGCAGGGCGATCTCAGTGAGAATTTTGAGTATTATGCGGCAAAAAAGGATAAAAACAAAAATGAGAGCCGCATTCGCTATTTAGAGAGAATGTTAAAAAACGCTACCGTTATTTCTGATGAATCACAGGAAGGCGTCGTAGGTTTAAATAAAACAATTGAGCTTTACATTGAAGAAATGGAAGAAGTACAGAAGTTTAAACTTGTGACTTCTGTGCGCTGTGATTCTATTGAGGAAAAAATCAGCATTGAATCACCGCTTGGAAAAGCGATTAATGGTCACAAAGAAGGTGATCGTGTCTATGTAAAGGTCAATGACAAGATGGGTTATTACGCAGTGATTCGTTCCATCACTGACGGGGATGACAGCGAGGATGAAATCCGACCATATTAAATTACTATTAAGTATGAAAGGGGTATATGAAGATGACCGATTTAGTACACAATGAGGAACGTCTTAAACAGCTTCGCGAACGCGCGAAAGAGCTGATTGGACAAATGACACTTGAGGAGAAGGTATATCAGACACTTTATAACGCACCAGCAATTGAACGCCTTGGAATTGCTTCTTACAACTGGTGGAATGAGGCTCTGCACGGTGTTGCAAGAGCCGGCACAGCAACAGTTTTTCCACAGGCAATTGGTTTGGCAGCAACGTTTGATGAAGATTTCATGGAGCAGATTGGTGATGCCGTATCTACAGAGGCGCGTGCAAAATTTAACATGCAGCAGGAGTTTGGAGATCATGATATTTACAAGGGCCTGACCTTCTGGGCACCAAACGTAAATATTTTCCGTGATCCAAGATGGGGCAGAGGCCATGAAACATTCGGTGAGGATCCGTATTTGACATCACGTCTTGGAGTGCGTTACATCGAGGGAATGCAGGGCCATGACGAAAAATATCTAAAGACGGCAGCATGTGCAAAGCATTTTGCTGTTCACAGCGGACCAGAGGGTATGCGTCATTATTTTAATGCAGAGGTGTCTAAGAAAGATCTCTATGAGACATATCTTCCAGCCTTCAAAGCATGTGTACAAGAGGG
The DNA here is from genome assembly GCF_037349415.1 of Anthropogastromicrobium sp. Classification (NCBI taxonomy): domain Bacteria; kingdom Bacillati; phylum Bacillota; class Clostridia; order Lachnospirales; family Lachnospiraceae; genus Anthropogastromicrobium; species Anthropogastromicrobium sp. The sequence continues at coordinate 38,456 of NZ_JAXWCK010000055.1, read as the reverse complement.
TAAAGTCGAGGCTGTCATGGGCGCTTATAACCGTACAAACGGAGAGCCATGCTGTGGAAGCAAGACTTTATTAAAAGATATTTTGCGTGATGAGTGGGGCTTTGAGGGTCACGTTACATCAGACTGCTGGGCAATTAAAGATTTCTATGAAGGTCATAATGTAACAAAGAATGCAGAGGAATCTGTTGCATTGGCAATGAATAATGGCTGTGATTTAAACTGCGGTACGCTGTTTGTTTATCTTCTTGATGCTGTTCGCGACGGTCTTGTAAAGGAAGAGCGTCTTGACGAGGCACTTGTCAATCTTTTTACAACACGCATGAAGCTTGGCGTATTTGATAAGGCAGACGATAATCCATACAATAAGATTTCTTATTCAGTAGTTGATTCACCGAAGATGCAGGAATTAAACCTCACAGCAGCAAAAAGATGTCTGACGCTGTTAAAAAATGATCAGATGCTTCCGCTTGATAAAGAAAAGATCCATACAATCGGTGTCATTGGACCGAATGCCGACAATCGCATGGCATTAGTAGGAAATTATGAGGGAACTGCATCACGCTATGTGACAGTCTTGGAAGGCCTTGAGGATTATGCAAAGGAGCATCCAAGAGCAGACGGCGAGAAGATGCGCATTGTTTATTCAGAAGGATGCCATCTTTACAAGGACAGAAGCAGCAATTTGACTCAGAGCCGTGACCGTTTTGCAGAGGTGAAGGGTGTTTGTAAGGAAAGTGATGTAGTAGTTGTCTGCCTTGGTCTTGATGCCAGTCTTGAAGGCGAGGAAGGCGATACAGGAAATGAGTTTTCAAGCGGCGATAAGCTTGATCTGCGTTTCCCGGGTCTTCAAAATGAAGTACTTGAAGTGGCATACGAGAGCGGCAAGCCAGTAATCCTTCTTGTTCTGACAGGAAGTGCAATGGATCTGACATGGGCAGATGAGCATGTAAATGCCATCATGCAGTGCTGGTATCCTGGTGCACAAGGCGGAAATGCAATCGCACAGGTACTCTTTGGCGATGCATGCCCAGAAGGACGTCTTCCGGTTACTTTCTACCGCACAAGCGAAGAACTGCCGGAATTTACAGATTACAGCATGGAAGGCCGCACATACCGTTACATGAAAAATAAGCCGCTTTATCCGTTTGGATATGGTTTGTCATATACAGAGTTTTCGCTTGACAATGTGAAGCTTAGCACACAAAAGGTTACACCAGATGGTGTTGAAGTCACAGCAGATGTAACTAATATTGGACAGATGGATGGTACTCAGACCGTCTTAGTATATGTAAAGGCAGAACGCGAAGGAACACCAAATCCGCAGTTAAAGGGAATCGCAAAGGCAGCTCTTAAAAAAGGTGAGACAAAGACAGTTCACATTACGCTGCCAGAGGAAGCATTTGGACTATGTGATGATGATGGCGTAAAGCGCGTTCATAAAGGCAGCTATACGATTTATATCGGTGAAAAGGCAGCAGGCACTGTTGTCAAAGATTAAAATAAAAAGGGAACAAAGTATTTGGAGGAAACGATTATGTATTATATTGGAATTGATCTTGGAACATCAGCTATCAAGCTTCTTTTGATGGAAGGAAACGGTAAAATCTGCAACATCGTATCAAAGGAGTATCCGCTCTCATTCCCAAATCCGGGATGGTCTGAGCAAAATCCATATGATTGGTATGATCAGATGATCGCAGGAATCAAGGAACTTGTAAACGACTTCGACACAACAAAGGTTGCAGGAATCAGCTTTGGCGGACAGATGCACGGTCTTGTTATTCTTGATGAAAATGACAATGTTATCCGTCCGGCTATTCTTTGGAATGATGGACGTACAACAGAAGAAACTGATTATTTAAATAATGTAATCGGAAAGGATAAGCTTTCTGAGTACACAGCAAATATTGCATTCGCAGGCTTTACAGCACCGAAGATTCTGTGGGTGAAGAAGCATGAGCCAGAGAATTTTGCACGCATTAAAAAGATTATGTTGCCAAAGGATTACTTGGCATATCGTCTGACAGGCGTATTCTGCACCGATGTATCAGATGCATCAGGTATGCTTTTATTTGATGTAAAGAATCGCTGCTGGTCAAAAGAAATGTGCGAAATCTGTGGAATTACAGAGGACATGTTAGCTGGAATTTACGAGAGCTACGAGAAGGTAGGCTGTGTTAAGGAAGATTTGGCAAAAGAGCTTGGCCTTACAGATCATGTAGCAGTTGCAGCAGGAGCAGGAGACAATGCGGCAGCGGCAGTTGGAACAGGAACAGTAGGAGAGGGCAGATGCAACATTTCCCTTGGAACAAGCGGAACTATTTTCATCTCCTCTAAAAACTTCCGTGTGGACAGCAACAATGCGCTTCACGCATTTGCACACGCAGACGGCACATACCATCTGATGGGCTGCATGTTAAGTGCAGCATCATGCAACAAGTGGTGGATGGAAGAGATTCTTCAGACAAAAGAATTTGCAAAAGAGCAGGCTGATATCACAAAGCTTGGAGAAAACCATGTATACTTTTTGCCATATCTGATGGGTGAGCGTTCACCGCACAACAATCCAAAGGCAAGAGGAACATTTATCGGCATGACAATGGACACTACAAGAGCCGATATGACACAGGCAGTTTTAGAGGGTGTTGCATTTGCACTTAGAGATTCCTTTGAGGTAGCAAAATCACTTGGAATCGACATTAAGCGCACAAAGATCTGCGGAGGCGGAGCAAAGAGCCCACTGTGGAAGAAGATGATCGCTAATATTTTAAATATCAGTGTAGATGTAATCGAGAGTGAGGAAGGCCCAGGCCTTGGCGGTGCAATGCTTGCAGCAGTTGCATGCGGTGAGTATGCATCTGTAGAGGAAGCAGCAGGAAAGATCGTAAAGGTAATCGATACTGTAGAGCCAGATCCGGTACTTGCAGCAAAATACGAGGAGCGTTATCAGCAGTTTAAGCAGATCTATCCGGCATGCAAACCGCTCTTTGATATCATTGCGTAAATGAAGGGAAAATAAGTATGGACGAGAATGACTTCTCAAAGTTTGGACAAAGTATATGTGATACCGTCACAGATGCCGTGAACTCGGCTATGGAATCAATGGATTTTTCAGGATTAAGCGAGAAAATTTCATCGACAGCCGATCATATCATGCAGGAGACGGTAGGAGCATTTACCGGAAAAAATGGTCAGGGAAATAAAAAGGGAAATGTTTATGAAAAGACCGACAAAGAAAAGTTAGAGCTTAGGTTTACAAAAAAGACACCTGGAAAGGTATCAGGCATACTGATGTGCACCTTTGGCGGAATTGGCACAGCAGGCTTCGGCCTGCCGGCATTTATACTGCTTGTACTTGGACTGATCGGGAGACAGCCGCTTGTGACAAGCTGTGGCTTTTTAGGTTTCCTGCCGTTTGCCATTGCCTTTGGCATATTGTTAAAAAATGGCTGCGACCGCTTAGGACGTATAAGTCGCTTTGAGCGATATAAAAGGTGCATTGGCACAAAGGCACTTTGCGCCGTGCGAAGCTTAAGCGGTGCTGTCGGTCTTCCTGAGAAAAAGGTGCAGAGGGAACTAGAGCGCATGATTTCACAGGGATATTTTCTGCAGGGCCATATGGATGATGAGAAGTCATGTCTGATTCTTGATGATGAGACTTATGAACTGTATTTGCATTCAAAACAGCAGATGGAGAATGCCAGACGCGAGGAAGAGCAGCAGGCAGGCAATAAAGAGGTGAAAGAAGCAGTTCGAGTGGGAATGGAATATATAAAGCAGATTCGCCAGATAAACGATGAACTGCCGCAGCCAGTGATAAGTGAAAAGTTAAGTCACTTAGAGGAGGTCATTGGACTGATTTATCTGAGTGTCCAAAAGACACCAGAGAAGATTGGCTCCATAAAGAGATTTACCGAATATTACCTGCCAAATACGATGAGCCTTGTAACAAGATATCGTGATCTTGACAGGATTGATACAGACAAAGCAAGAGAGTCCAAGGCGCAGATAGAGAATGCGCTAGACACAATCAACGACGCGTTTGACAAGCTTCTCGACAGCCTTTACGAAGACGACCGCATGAAGATTCAGACAGATATTGCTGTGCTGAAGACTCTGCTGTCACAAGAGGGGTTAGTCGATGACGGGCTTCATATGTAATCAGATGGGAGGATACTTATGGAAGAAGAGTTAAAATTAGATCAGGCAGTGCCAACGCTGACATTTGAACCATTTACAGAGACAAAAAAAGAAGCGCCGGCGCCACAGCAGGAAATGCCAAAGCCAGAGCCAATTTACGAAGAAGAAGCATTGTTAAGCGAGCAGGAAAAAAAGCAGGTAGAGGCATTTGCAGAGAAAATAGATTTGAATAATTCAACACTTGTACTTCAGTACGGTGCAGGTGCACAAAAAAAGATCGCAGATTTTTCTGACAAAACGCTTGAGAATGTCCGTTCAAAGGATCTTGGCGAGACAGGAACCATGCTGGCAAGCTTAGTAAGCGAGTTAAAGCAGACAGGAGAGCCAGAGGAAGAAAAAGGCTTTTTTGCAAGTTTTTTCAAGAAATCAACTGGAAAGTTAGAGGCGCTTAAGGCACGCTACGAGAAGGCAGAGGGAAAGGTTGATGAGATTGTTGATATCCTCACAAAGCATCAGGTACAGCTTATTCAGGATGCCGCAATGCTTGATCAGATGTATCAGCTAAACCAGACCTACTTCAAGGAGCTTTCAATGTACATCCTTGCTGGAAAAAAGAAGGTCGATAAGGCAAGACAGACAGAGTTAGAGACTCTGCGCCAAAAAGCCATTGCAAGCGGCACACAGGAGGATGCACAGGCAGTAAGCGACTATTCATCTATGATCGAGCGTTTTGAAAAGAAAGTTCATGATCTTGAGCTGACTCGCATGGTTGCACTGCAGATGGCACCTCAGATTCGTATGGTTCAAAGCAACGACACCGTCATGGCGGAAAAGATTCAGTCCACTATTGTAAATACAATCCCACTCTGGAAAAATCAGATGGTCATTGCAATGGGAGAGAATCATTCCGCACAGGCGGCAAAGGCGCAAAAGGAAGTAACGGATATGACAAATCAGCTGCTGCTTTCTAATGCGCAAAAGCTAAAGCAGACAACTGTTGATATCCGAAGAGAATCAGAGCGCGGCATCGTCGATATCGAGACGCTTAGACAGACAAATGGCATCTTAATCGACACGATGAACGAGATCTTAAAGATTCAGCAGGAAGGCCGTGAACAGCGCAGACAGGCACAGGCACAGCTTGCACAGATGGAGCAGCAGATGAAAGAAAAACTGCTAGAGATCAGTAAGTAACTGACTTTTTAAGTGCGCGTGTAATTGCATCAATAAGAAGCGAAGCCGTGTACTGTGAGGAGTCAGAGTAGGTTACGCCCTGCAAGCTCTGCGAAGAAAGAATCTGTGATTCCAGACTTTGCAGTACGGAAGGGACGAGCGGATACAGCGTGGCAACTGATTGAGCAAGGTTGTGGGCACGAATCGAATTAATGTGATTTTTGTCCACACACACGACAATATCAACTGTATCACCGCCCAGAACAACAGATGCAGCGTATCTTCCCGGTATGTAAGAACCAGAAAGTGTGAAGCTTTCTGTATCCGAAAAAGACTGACTTGATACTATTGCAGAAGAAGCAGATTCAGTCACGTCTTTCGGAAAAGAGCGGCTCTGGTTTTTATCCAGATGCAGGGCGCTTGCGAGCAAAACAGCAAGAAGAATAACAATTACAATGATCACGGCAGTCCAGATTAAATTTCTGGATTTAAGGACAAAGATTTTTGTCTTAGAACTCATGGAAGGCTCCTGAAACTGATTGTTACAATTTATGAGGCCATTGACTGGTTTATACATGAATACATCAGCAAACAGGAGTTCGAAATAGAGAAATGCAAAATCAGACAGGAGTAGAAAACTATGAAAATAGCTATTGTTACAGACAGTAACAGCGGAATTACACAAAAACAGGCACAGGAGTTAGGCGTATTTGTACTTGCAATGCCATTTCAGATTGATGGTGAGACTTATTATGAGGACATTACGCTGACACAGGAAGAATTTTACAAGAAACTGCGTGAGGGCGGAAATATTTCTACCTCTCAGCCATCACCAGGCAGTGTAACAGATCTGTGGGATAAAATTTTGCAGGAATATGACCAGATCGTTCATATTCCGATGTCAAGTGGACTTTCCGGCTCCTGCCAGACTGCAATTATGCTGGCTCAGGAAGAAGAGTATGATGGAAAGGTCTATGTAGTCAACAATCAGCGTATCTCCGTTACGCAGCGTCAGTCAGTTATTGATGCAAAGGGTATGGCAGAGGCAGGATATGATGCAGCGGCAATTCAGAAACGCTTAGAGGAGACAAAATTTGACTCAACAATCTACATCACGCTTGATACGCTGCATTATCTTAAAAAAGGCGGAAGAATTACACCGGCAGCGGCAGCATTAGGAACAATTCTTCGCTTAAAGCCAGTTTTACAGATTCAGGGTGAAAAGCTTGATGCCTACTCAAAGGCACGTACCTACAAGATTGCAAAGAACACTATGCTCGATGCCATTGCAAAGGATATTGAGGAGCGCTTCGATGGAAAGTCATCACCAGAAGATATATATATCGCCATAGCTCATACTGATAATTTAGCAGCAGCAGAGGAATTTCGTGATGAAGTAAAGGCAATCTACCCAGAACATGATATCTACATCGACCATCTGTCCTTAAGCGTAGCATGCCATATCGGACCAGGAGCACTTGCTATCACAGCAACAAAAGTATTAAAATACTGATAAGCAATCTGGTACCACGATATCTTAAAACGCAGTAAAAAACTCAGGAACAGATCATCTTGTGATCACTCCTGAGTTTTTTGTAAAACTTATAACAAAACTTATAACAAGACTTATAATGGCAGCATTATCGGTTTTCTGTCATGAAATACTGTGTAGTAGCGGATACCGCATGATTCTAGAATAGCAGGAACCTTATCAAAAGCATATGCCGTGTGTTCAGGCTTGTGACCGTCAGAGCCGATAGTAAGAATCTCACCGCCAAGCTCATGATAGCGCTTTAAAACATAATTTTCTGGATTTGGAACGCCAAGTCCGTATTTAAAGCCAGCCGTATTGCATTCAATTCCCTTTCCATTTTGAATCAAAAGCTTCAAAATCTCATCAATGATATCCTTATAATCAAGAATCGAATAATTCTCACGCTGATTAGGCGCATAGCGCACAATATAATCAATATGACCATACACATCAAAACAGTCAAGCTTGCGGATATTGGCAAGAGTAGTCTCATAATATTCCATAATGCCCTGCTGCTTTGACTTGCCCTCCCAGTACTGCGGATAATAAGGGTCAAGTCCATTCACTACATGAGTAGAACCAATAATAAAATCCCATGCACAAACCTCAGCAAAATCCTCAATACTGTGGTGATAATCAGTGCGAAGGCCAAGCTCCACGCCAATTGAGATACGGGCACGGTCAGAATACTCAGGAATCAGGCCAAGAATCGCCTCATAATAGGCAAAAGGATTAATACGAAACGGACGAGACTCAATATTTGTATTTGTACTTTCAGATGTATTCACATCAGCCTTCTCCATCGCAGTGTAGCCAATATCGTGATGGTCAGTAATGCAAATCTCAGTAATCCCCTTATTAATAAGCGCTTCAATTTGCTCCCTGGCAGGCGTATCCGAGTCAGTAGAAAAAGATGTATGAACATGAAAATCAGATTTTATCATAATAAATGCTCCTTCTTGTATTTCAGTTTAAGTTTTAATATCTTAAGTCTTACTAAAAAGAATACGCTGTCTTTCAATAAAAGTCAATCCCGATAAAGAACAGTAAAGTAAAACAGCTTCAAAGCAGCTACAGTTTACAGCCCTAAGGTGAATGGCTTTCACGAGCCGGACACTTGGAGCAGGTCTTTCAAAACAATGTACAATAAAAAAGAACATAGAAGGAGCCTGCGGAGTTTGGTCCGGCGACGAAACCATTACACCGCAGGGCTTTCATAAACCTACCGGGCAACACTTAGAAGCCCAAAACCAACTAATTTAAAAAAAAACAAGAAAAAGAAAGAAAAACACTTGATATATTTGTCGGGATAAGGTAAAATATCAGTAATTGATTATATTTTAACAAAGCAATTATGTGATAATATAATCTAATAAATTTCTTTAGGAGGAATTAAAAATCATGGCAGTAAAAGTTGCAATTAATGGTTTTGGCCGTATTGGCCGTCTTGCTTTCAGACAGATGTTCAACGCTGAAGGTTATGAGGTAGTAGCAATCAACGATTTAACAAGCCCGGCTATGCTGGCTCACCTGTTAAAGTATGATACAGCACAGGGAAAGTATCAGTACGCTGATTCTGTAGTAGCAGGAGATGATTACATCGAAGTTTGCGGAAAGAAGATCACTATCTATAAGATGGCAAACGCAGCTGAGCTTCCGTGGGGAGAGATCGGTGTAGATGTAGTTCTTGAGTGTACTGGATTCTATACTTCCAAGGCTAAGGCACAGGCTCATATCGACGCTGGTGCAAAGAAGGTTGTTATCTCCGCTCCGGCTGGAAACGATCTGAAGACTATCGTTTACTCTGTAAATGAGAAGACTCTGACCGCTGAGGATAACATCATCTCCGCAGCTTCCTGTACAACAAACTGCTTAGCACCAATGGCTAAGGCTCTGAACGATTACGCTCCAATCCAGAGCGGTATCATGTCCACCATCCATGCTTACACCGGAGATCAGATGATCCTCGATGGACCGCACAGAAAGGGTGACTTAAGAAGAGCACGTGCTGGTGCAGCTAACATCGTTCCAAACTCTACTGGTGCAGCTAAGGCAATCGGCCTGGTTATCCCAGAGTTAAACGGCAAGCTGATCGGTTCCGCACAGCGTGTTCCGGTTCCGACAGGTTCCACCACTATCCTTGTTGCAGTTGTTAAGGGCAGCGACGTTACCGTTGAGGGTATCAACGCAGCTATGAAGGCAGCAGCTTCCGAGTCCTTCGGTTACAACACTGATCCGATCGTATCTTCCGACGTTATCGGTATGAGATTTGGTTCTCTGTTCGATGCTACCCAGACTATGGTTTCCAAGCTTGGTGATGATCTGTATCAGGTACAGGTTGTTTCTTGGTATGACAACGAGAACTCCTATACTAGCCAGATGGTTCGTACAATTAAGTACTTCGCTGAGTTAGCATAAGTTTCGCTTAAGCGCAAAGACCTACGGGGTCCGGTCTGAAAGGACCGGGCCTCTTTTTGATTCTTACAGTTCACATGTCACAGTAGGCTCGGATAAATCGCATGCTTGCATAGCGATTTGACGAGTCAATGTGACGATGGGGACGCCCGTTCATGAGTAAAGAGGAGCTGTGAAACAGCGAACGCCCGTAAGGGCGCTTTACGAATGGGCGTCTGTAAACTGTATAAAAGTAATAATCAGAAGGGAGAAAATTCCATGTTAAAGAAGACTGTTGACGATCTTAAGAACCTGCAGGGAAGAAGAGTTCTTGTTCGTTGTGATTTCAATGTACCGTTAAAGGACGGCAAGATTACTGATGATACCCGTATTAAGGCTGCACTGCCGACCATCCAGAAGCTGATCGACGGCGGCGCAAAGGTAATCCTTTGCTCTCACTTAGGCAAGGTAAAGAATGGCCCGAATGAGAAGGAGTCCTTAGCTCCAGTAGCAGAGAGACTGTCCGAGAAGTTAGGAAAGCCGGTTGTATTCGTATCCGATTACCACGTAACTGGCGAGGCTGCAACAAAGGCTGTAGCTGAAATGAAGGACGGAGATGTAGTTCTTCTTCAGAATACTCGTTTCCGCGGTGCTGAGGAGACAAAGAACGGTGAGGAGTTCTCCAAAGAGTTAGCAGATTTAGCAGACGATTATGTATGTGACGCATTTGGTTCCGCACACAGAGCACACGCATCTGTAGCAGGCGTTACCAAGTTCATCAGCGCTAAGGGCGGCACAAACGCAGTTGGTTATCTGATGGAGAAGGAAATCGCATTCTTAGGAAATGCTGTAGAGAATCCGGTTCGTCCGTTTGTAGCAATCCTTGGTGGAGCAAAGGTAGCAGATAAGTTAAACGTTATCTCCAACCTGCTTGAGAAGTGCGATACCTTAATCATCGGTGGTGGTATGGCATTCACCTTCTTAAAGGCTCAGGGCAAGGAAATTGGTAAGTCCTTAGTAGACGATACCAAGCTTGAGTACTGCAAGGAGATGATGGAGAAGGCAGAGAAGCTTGGCAAGAAGCTGCTTCTTCCGGTAGACAGCACTGTAGCTGACAACTTCCCGGATCCAATCGATGGACCAATCGATGTAACTGTAGTACCGTCTGATCAGATTCCGGCTGACAAGGAAGGTCTTGATATCGGAACTAAGACAGCAGAGCTTTACGCAGAGGCTGTTAAGTCCGCAAAGACTGTTGTTTGGAACGGACCGATGGGCGTATTCGAGAACCCGACTCTTGCAAAGGGTACCATTGCAGTAGCAAAGGCTCTGGCAGAGACAGATGCAATCACCATCATCGGCGGCGGAGATTCCGCAGCAGCAGTAAATCAGTTAGGATTTGCTGATAAGATGAGCCACATTTCTACCGGCGGCGGCGCTTCCCTTGAGTACCTTGAGGGTAAGGAGCTTCCAGGCGTAGCAGCAGCTGACGATAAGGATTGATAAGCTTAAGAAAATCAAAGAAAAGAAATGTGAGGAACAAAAAAATGGCAAGAAAGAAGATTATTGCCGGCAACTGGAAGATGAACATGACACCTTCTCAGGCAGTAGAGCTGGTAAACACATTAAAGCCTTTAGTAGTAAATGACGAAGTAGATGTTGTATTTTGCGTACCGGCTATCGATTTAGTACCGGTTATGGAAGCAACAAAGGGAACCAACATTCAGGTTGGTGCTGAGAACATGTACTTTGAGGATAAGGGTGCATACACAGGAGAGATCGCTCCGGCTATGCTTACCGATATCGGTGTAAAGTATGTCATCATCGGACATTCCGAGAGAAGAGAGTACTTTGCAGAGACAGATGAGACTGTAAACAAGAAGGTTTTAAAGGCTTTCGAGTACGGTCTTACACCAATCATCTGCTGTGGAGAGACTCTGACTCAGAGAGAGCAGGGTATCACCCTCGACTGGATCCGTCAGCAGATCAAGATCGCTTTCCAGAACGTAACTGCAGAGCAGGCAGCAAGCGCAGTAATCGCTTACGAGCCAATCTGGGCAATCGGAACTGGTAAGGTTGCAACAACCGAGCAGGCACAGGAAGTTTGCGGCGCAATCCGCGCATGCATCGCAGAGGTGTATGACGAGGCAACTGCAGCAGCAATCCGTATCCAGTACGGCGGCAGCGTAAGTGCAGCAAGCGCACCAGAGCTGTTCGCACAGCCGGATATCGATGGCGGTCTTGTAGGCGGCGCATCCTTAAAGCCGGATTTTGGAAAGATTGTAAATTACAACAAGTAATTAATAAGTAAATATTTCCGGCTCTGGCTCTGCTTTTTGTAAGGCAGAGCCAGCGCTTTCTAAGGCTTTTTTGAAAATTGCAAAAGCTTTTTGAAAGCGAATGCCGGCACGAAAGGAATATTATGAGCAAGAAGAAACCAACCGTATTAATGATTCTTGACGGCTATGGCCTGAATGACAAAGTAGAAGGCAATGCTGTAAAGCAGGCAAATACACCTGTCATGGACGATCTGATGGCAAACTGCCCATTCGTAGAGGGACAGGCAAGCGGAATGGCAGTAGGTCTTCCGGAAGGCCAGATGGGTAACTCCGAGGTAGGTCATTTAAATATGGGTGCAGGCCGCATCGTATATCAGGAGCTGACCCGCATCACAAAGTCCATTCAGGACGGCGATTTCTTTGAAAACGAGGCATTCCTCGCAGCGGCAAAGAACTGCAAGGAGAATGGTTCCGCACTTCATCTGATGGGTCTTGTATCAGATGGTGGTGTTCACAGCCACATCAACCACATCTATGGTCTGCTTGAGTTTGCAAAGCGTCAGGGCTTAGACAAGGTATTTATTCATTGCTTCTTAGACGGCCGTGACACACCGCCGGCATCAGGCAAGGAATATGTAACTGCACTTATGGACAAGTGCGAAGAGCTTGGTGTAGGTCAGGTAGCATCCGTTATGGGTCGTTATTACGCAATGGATAGAGATAACCGTTGGGATCGTGTCGAGAAGGCTTACCGTGCACTTCGTTTCGGCGAGGGCAAGCAGGCAAAGTGCGGCGCATGCGCAATTCAGGCATCCTACGATGAGGGTGTTACAGACGAGTTCGTTGTACCGACAGTAGTAGCAAAGGACGGCGAGGCAGTAGGCAAGATTCAGGATAAGGATTCCGTAATCTTCTTCAACTTCCGCCCAGACCGTGCAAGAGAGATGACACACGTATTCTGCGACAACGAGTTTACTGGATTTAATCGCGGAGACGCAAGACCAGACGTAACCTACGTTTGCTTCACCGATTACGATACAACAATCCCGAACAAGCTTGTAGCATTCAATAAGGAAGAAATCACCCATACCTTCGGTGAGTTTTTAGCAGAGAATGGCTTAAAGCAGGCAAGAATCGCAGAGACTGAGAAGTATGCACACGTTACCTTCTTCTTCAATGGCGGTGTAGAGCAGCCAAACGAAGGCGAGGATCGTATCCTTGTAAAGTCCCCGAAGGTTGCAACATACGATTTACAGCCAGAGATGAGCGCATATCAGGTATGCGATAAGCTTGTAGAGGCAATCAAGTCAGAGAAATATGACGTGATCATCATCAACTTCGCAAACCCGGATATGGTAGGTCATACTGGTGTACAGGCTGCAGCAATCAAGGCAGTAGAGACAGTAGACGAGTGCGTAGGAAAGGCAGTAGCAGCAATCAAGGAAGTAAACGGACAGCTCTTCATCTGTGCAGACCACGGAAACGCAGAGCAGTTAATCGACTATGAGACAGGCGAGCCATTCACCGCTCATACAACAAACCCAGTACCGTTCATCCTTGTAAATGCAGATCCAAAGTACACCTTACGCGAAGGCGGCTGCTTAGCAGATATCGCACCGACACTGATCGAGCTGATGGGAATGGAACAGCCAAAAGAAATGACAGGAAAGAGCCTGTTAATCAAGAAGTAATTTGTAATACAAAAAAGACCTCCCGAGGGAGGTCTTTTTTTAACATACACGAAGCAATTACGCCTTCTTCTTGAACAATGTCTGGCAACCTTCTTTTGCAAGAACGAGTGACAGAAGAACAAGTAAGCTTCCGATTATTGCACGGATCCAGCTCCACATATCGACTGCGTTTGTGACATTTGCGTAGATGGTCTGAAGAAGTGAGATTACTGTTACGATAAGCATAAATGCCATTGGGATGATGAGCATCTTATTGTTTTTGCCGACTTTACCAAGCCATGCAGCTACAGCTAACAGACCAAGTGCAGCAAGCAGCTGGTTGGATGCACCAAACAATGCCCAAATCTTTGCATAACCTGTCATACCAAGTGCAATGCCAAGAACTACTGTAATAATTGTAGCAAAATATGGATCTGTTAAAACTCTCTTAACGCCTGTAGCGTCCTTGTATGTCTCACCAGGTGCTAACCAGAACTCCTGGAACATATATCTTGCAAGACGAGTTGCAGTATCAAGTGAAGTCAGACAGAATGCAGAAACTGCAAGGATTAACAGTGAGTAGATTACACTCTCTGCACCAGCTAAAAATGGAATCTTTGCGCACATACGAGAGATACCAGTAGCAAATACAGCAGTAGGAGTTACGATTCCGCCTGGAACATACTCACTCCAGATATAGCCAACAGCACATACAGAGATGATTGCAAGTACACACTCAATTAACATGCCGCCGTATGCAATCGGAAGAGCATCCTTTTCCTTATCAAGCTGCTTAGAAGTAGTACCAGAAGCAACTAATGAATGGAAACCAGAGATTGCACCACATGCAATAGTAACAAACAATGCCGGGAACATAGTTCCAAGAGAAACACCAGAACCAACAGTACCCTTATCAACGAAGCTGGTAAAAGCCGGAATATCAATTGTCGGATGAGCACCGAAGATTCCAATAACAGCGACGATCATCATGCCATACAGTAAGAAAGAGCTTAAATAATCTCTTGGCTGAAGTAAAATCCATACAGGTGTAACAGATGCGATAGCAATATAGATACCAACAATGATCATCCATGTATCACCATTTAAGTAAAGCGGATGCCAGTTCAGACCAATTGCCATACAGGCAATAATAACAGCAACACCGATTACAGTAGCGATTGCGATATGTACATTTTTTCTGTAAACAAAGAAACCAAAAGCAATGGCAACTACGATAAACAGAATAGAAATCATAGCAGTAGAAGCATTTGCGGAGCTGGCTGCAACATCAACTGCACCATCAGCGGTGTATGTAGCTTTAAAAGTATTTGCAACGATAGAAGCAAATGCAGCTACAACAAGAATAAGTGTCAGGTAAGCAAATGTTAAGAAAAGTCTCTTTGCACGCTTGCCAATAGAAGTTTCGATGATCTCACCGATTGACTGACCCTTATTTCTTAATGATGCAAATAATGCACCAAAGTCATGAGTAGCACCGAAGAAGATACCGCCGATCAAAACCCACAGCATAACAGGAATCCAGCCAAAAACAGCGGCCTGAATAGGTCCGTTTATAGGTCCTGCACCAGCGATAGATGAAAAGTGATGTCCCATAAGGACAGGAGCCTTAGCCGGAACATAATCCTGACCATCCTCCATTGTGTGAGCAGGAGTCTCTTCCTTATTCTCACCAAGTCCCCACTGCTTTGCCAGCCATCCGCCATAGAAGATGTAACCAGCAACTAAAATGGCAACGCCTACTACGAGAAGTACAACTGCGTTCATTTGTGTTTCCTCCTTTTTTTCGTGACAGAGAGGAGGGTCTGCTTTAGCGGTCGTCCCGCCCAGTTTGTGTAAATCCTTTTCGAAGTACAGTCATATGCTGCGATACGGTAATCCATCCAACCATAAAGCGACATGCGATAGTCTCTGTGACAGCGTGTCTTTTTAATAAGCTTAGGCACTTCAGGGGCTATAGACTCTGCCAGAAAAACGACAGACACATAGGTGTACATGTGGTCCTTTTTCGGTTCCACACGTGACAAGCCTTCCTCAAGCAGTGCATCGTTGTAAGCGCGAAAAGTCTCCTCATCCAAATGGCCAGTTCGTATAAAGAAGACATATTCGTGAGCTTCAGCGGCCCACAGCTGAGCTTTTTTGACCAAGACATACTTTTCAGAAAAAGAATGAAAAGCAGCCTCAGCCGCAACTGAAAGATCCTTGTAAGAGGTATCACGGATGATATCAAAGTAGTCGCTGTAAGATAACAGCAGCCTCTCAAAAAATTCGTCTGAAGTCAATTCCATAATAACCTCCCAGCCTCTGTCAATGATAAATGTGATAAAGAAATTTTTATCCTGATAAGCGTATCACAAAAAAAATCAAACGACAAGGTACGAATTTAATCTAAACTTAACATATTTTATCCTTTTTTTATAAATAGCATAATTAAAATCATAATTTGTTGATTAAAAAAAGTAAGTATGGTATCCTTCTTCATGAAAAAAAGATATCCGGGGGAAAGAAAGTGATAACATGGCTGAAAAAACATCTTGCCTTTGACAAAAACAAAGACGCAGACATACAACTAAAAGAGAGCACGCGTGCTCTTAAAAATCCAGGCTGTGGCTGGTATCATATTTACACCTTTGATCTCTCAAAAGAAAACTTTCTTTATATAGATTGTGAGGAAGAAGAACTTGTTCTTCTTCTCATTGATATTCATGCGTTTCGTGGCTGTGAGCAAATTCCAAAAGAAGCACTTGAATATTTTTCTAGTATACTCACCTTCTTTGAAGAGCACGATAAAGGAATAATCCTTCGCATCGTCTACGATACAAAAGGACGAGGAATGGAAAACGAGCCATCATCAATTAAAATTGTCAAAAGTCACATGAAGCAGTTAGGAAGCATCATATGTGAGCATATGGGTGAAAAAAAGAGCCTGCATGGAAAGATTCTAGTTCATCAGGGACTTTTTGTCGGCAGCTGGGGCGAGATGCATGGCTCTAAATTTCTAAGTGAAGCACGAATGAAAGAACTATCTGATACATTTTTAGAGGCCACTAAAGGCAGTTGCCCTATCGCAGTCAGAAAGCCGGTACAATTAAGGCAGCTTAGCTGTAAAAAGACAGCATCTAGCCCTTTACAAAACGCATCTAATATAAACTTCACACTCTTTAATGACGCAATATTTGGCTCAGAGACAGATCTAGGCACATACGGCACAATACGCAAAAGTGCATTGTCTGAAAACAGCGAAAGAGAAAAGACATCTTGGGTGCGAGAAGACGAGCTTTCATGGCAGCAAAGCTTTATGCAGCAAAGCTTTTGCGGAGGAGAGGTGCTTGGCGTGATGAACACTGTATCAGAAAGCTTAGGCAATACAGATTACCCACAAAGGACACTTGACTGGCATCAGGTAGTGGCAGACCTTGCAAAGATGCATGTCAGCTACCTAAACAGTATCTATAGTAAAGAAGTACTAGACGACTGGAAGGCACAGCGCATTATGTGGAATGGCAAAGAGATAAGTGAATATGACTATATTGGACGTCATATGGGATACCGATTTACTGTTACACATGTTAAGATATCACGTGTCAGTCAAGAAAAGAAAAAACAGACACAAAGCGATACACAAAGCCAGATATCTAAAAGTATAATCACATTTACAATTAAAAATACCGGCTTCGCCAATCTGTGCGAAGAGGCAGTCTGCAGACTGATCCTTACAGAAAACAACGAAAACATCAAAGCCTTCGAAATAAAAAGTGATCCGCGCACATGGAACAGCGGCACAGATACTGTTATAGAAAGCCCCATTTTGCAAGAAGTATGGACGCAGCAATCACAGCAAACAAAATTATTTCTTCAGCTTATACGAAAAAGAGACGGCCGCATAATCGAATGGGCAAACGAAGAATATGATCATAAGGTAGGGGGAGTGATAGTGCAAGGCATGTAGCAATCTGGTATCAAATGGGTCAAAATACCTTTTGCCCCAACATCATGAATAAATACGATTGGCAAATAAAAGAAAATCTGCTATACTGGAAAAGCTTTCCGAATGCATACCATTCAAATATCTTGCAAAACAAGAAAGAATGCGTTATACTGAAAGCAGTTTTTAGGGGGGAAATAGTAACTAATAAAGTAAAATAAAAGGAATAGAGAATCTATGAGAGAAGAAAACTGGATGGATAGTAATAAGGCAAAGAAAAATCTGTTGATTTATGCTCATTACTATATCCCGGACGCTGCATCGACAGGGCAGATCCTTTGCGAATTGGCAGAGGGAATGCTAGATCGATTCAACATTACTGTTATTTGCGTTGTTCCATCATACCTTGGAACTATTGATGAACAATATAAGACAAAAAAGTACTATAGAGAAAATATAAACGGAGTAGAGGTTTTGCGAATTCGGGTTCCGGAATTTAGCAAAGCAAACAAGAAAAGCCGTATAAAGAATATTGTTTCATATTTCTTTGGTGCAATGGGAGCGACTTTTAAGGTAGGAAAGCAGGACTATGTATTTTCTATTTCACAGCCGCCAATCCTGGGAGGTTTGCTTGGCGTTTGGGGAAAATGGGTCAAGCATGCTAAGTTTATCTACAATATCCAGGACTTTAATCCAGAGCAGGTACTTGCAATCGGATATAGTAAGAGTAAGAAGATCACAGATCTGATGATGCATTTTGATAAGTTTAGCTGCAAAAAGAGTAATCTTGTCATTACCGTTGGAAGAGATCTTGTGCAGACACTTAAGAATCGTTTTGAAGGAAAAAAAGTACCGAATTTTGTTATGATCAACAACTGGATCAACGAAAAAGAAATTTATCCGTTGTCATCAGATGACGAAAATGTGATGCAGTTTAAAAAGAAGTATGGTTTAGAAGATAAATTTGTGATTATGTATTCCGGAAACATTGGATTATATTATGATTTGGAAAATTTGATCAAGGTATTAAAAAAGTTTCGCAAAGGATACAATAAAGAGGGCATATACGAGCCAGGACCAAAGACAAAGGATGGAAGAGAAGTTGTTTTTGCGTTTGTAGGAGCAGGTCCTGTTTTAGATAAACTAGTTAATTACAGCAAAAAACATTGCTTTGAAAATATTGTATTTATTCCATATCAGGAAAAATCACAGTTAAATTATAGCTTAAATGCAGGTGATGTACACTGGTGTGTGAATGCAAAGGGAATCAAGGGTGTTTCGTGTCCGTCCAAGGCATACGGAATTATGGCGGCAGGAAAAGCTATTCTAGGAGTTTTGGAAGACGGTTCAGAGATCAGAAGCTTAATTGAGGAGTGTGGCTGCGGAAAATGCTGTGAGCCAGGAGAATATGGAAAGATTGCAGCAGAAATCAGGTACTTTATCAGTAAAGCGGGCAGTCCTGAATTAGAAAAGATGGGCAGAAGCGGAAGAGAATATCTGGAAAAGAACCTGACAAAAGAAGTAAGTGTAAGGCGTTACGAAGAAGAGATTCTGAAACTGTGAGGGGGATGGAATGAACAGTAATTGGTTTAAACTGGTTATGAAAGCAACAGGCACAGAATACGGGCAAAACCTTTTGCTGAAAGGAGTTCCTGTTATTTTTAATAAAAAAGGAGCGAAGCTTAAGATTGGAAAGAATGTTACAATCAAAAGCAGCTTTTTAAGCAATTTGGTAGGATTATATAGCAGGACAATCATTGTAACACGCGCACCAGGCGCAGTAATTGAAATTGGAGACAATGTTGGAATTTCAGGAGCAACCATATATGCCAGAAAAGGTATCTCAATTGGTGAGAATACATGTATCGGGGGAAACTGTAAAATTTTAGATAACGACTTTCACCCGATTGAGGCAGAAGCACGAAATCAGCTGTTAAAAGACAGCAAAGGCGGAGATAGTGATCTTGTTCCTTCAAAATCCATTCAAATCGGCAAAAACTGCTTTATCGGATGTAACAGTATTATATTAAAGGGAACACAGCTAGGAGATGGATGTGTAGTAGGTGCAGGTGCAGTTGTATCTGGTAAATTTGAAGAAAATTGTGTCATTGCAGGAAATCCGGCAAAAGTGATCCGAAAACTGGAAAGAGGTGTTTAATTGAAAGTTCTTCAGATTAACATTTTTGGAAATTTAAGTACCGGAAGAATTGCGGTAGATATTTATAGAACATTAAAAGAATCAGGCCATGAGGGAAAAGTTGCCTTTGCACGTAATACCATAGCAGACGATGTACCCTATATCCGTATAGGAAATCAGCTTGATGTATATGTAGATGGAATTATGACAAGGCTTACAGATCGTGCCGGTTTTTTTTCAGCTAAGCCAACTAAAAAGCTGATTCAGGAAATCAAAGCATACGAGCCAGACATAATTCATCTGCATAACCTGCACGGATATTATATCCATGTAGGCGAATTGTTTGAGTTTTTGAAAGAATATAATAAACCTGTTGTGTGGACTCTGCACGATTGCTGGTCATATACAGGTCACTGTTGTTATTACAGTATGGCAAAATGTGACAGATGGAAAACAGGCTGTCATAATTGTCCGCAAAAATGGGCTTATCCAGGAAGCTTACTTTTAGATAATTCGCGCGGCAATTACAAAATAAAAAAGGAATTGTTTACCTCACTAGATAAACTTCATCTTGTAACAGTTTCTGATTGGCTGCAGGGAGAGGTTAAGAAGTCATTTTTAAAAGAGCTTCCATGTACAACAATCTATAATGGAATTGATCTGAATGTATTTAAGCCTACAAAGAGCAATATTAGAAAGCAGTATCAGATCGGAGACAGATATATTGTATTAGGCGTGGCAAGCACATGGGATGTTAGAAAGCGTCTAAAGGATTTTATCTCACTTTCCACTATGCTGGGAGATGAATATAAGGTTGTTGTAGTTGGCGTAAATGATAAGGAAAAAAAGCAGCTTCCTTCCAATATGATTGGAATTAGCAGAACAGACAGTGTGCAGGAGCTGGCTGGAATATATACGCAGGCAGATGTCTTCTTCAATGCGAGTGTAGAAGAGACATTTGGACTGCCTACAGTAGAGGCACTTGCCTGCGAGACGCCAGTAGTTGTATATGATGCCACCGCTGTGCCAGAGGTAGTTGATGATTCAGTCGGGTATGTTGTAAGAGAAGGCGATCTCAGGGCAGTCAAAGAAAAAATTAAAGAGATAGTTAAGAAACGGGCAATCGATAAAAAGGCATGTCGAAAAAAAGCGGAAGTCTACGAAAAAAATGCCCAATACAAAAACTATATCAGGCTATACGAAAGCTTATATCAAAAAGATTGAAAGTTGAGAGGCTTATGAAAATATCAGTAATAACGGTATGCTACAACTGTGAAGAAGCAATTAAAGAAACATTAGAATCCGTGAAAAAACAAAAGGGTGCGGATTTTGAGTATGTAGTAATTGATGGGGCAAGTAGTGATTCCACAGTGGAGATTGCCAGACAATATCAGGATAAGATATCCAATATGCGCATTTTCTCAGAACCAGATCACGGTATCTATGATGCTATGAATAAAGGTGTAAAAAAAGCAGAGGGTGCATATGTATTTTTCTTAAATGCAGGAGATGCTTTTGAAAGCGAAAACGTTCTAGCAAAGGTGGAAGATTATCTTGGCTCTAAAAAAGATATATTCTATGGAAATGTAAGAAAAGGGGATCAGATAGAGACATATCCAGAAGTGTTGGGAAAAGGATATCTGGTGTACCGGGAGAAAATGGTTTGCCATCAGGCGATTTTTGCATCTCGAAAGCTTCTGCTTCGGATGCCATTTGATACCACATTGAAGATATGTGCAGACCGTGACTGGCTGTTAAAGGCCATTGCCTCAGGAGCATCATTGCAGTACATGAAAGATCTCGTTGTGTGCAGCTATGCACCGGGAGGTGTAAGCGGAAGTTATAAAAACTATAATAAGGAATCCCTTTTTTTGGCAGAGAAGTATGGCAAAAAACCGGCAGTCTTATTTGTAAAGATAAAGCGTCTGATTGGAAAAGCAGTCGGACACAAATGGTAAAGGTAATAAGGAGAGAGAGATGAAGGTTGTTCATTTAGTGACGGATGATATTGGTGGTGCCGGCAGGGCAGCCAGAAGAATTCACGCAGCCTTGCGGCAGCAGGGGGTAGATTCTAAAGTAATTGTTCTGGAAAAATATGATCAGAATGACTGCCAGCGAGTTCTTAACAATAAAATTGCAAGGACAATTTTTAAAATTATCAGAAAAGGATATCAGAAAAAAAGCGCCTCACAATATGAACTTGTTCGTTTTTCAGAGCTTGGGTACGGTTTGCCGCTAGATAAGGTCAAAGAAATACAAGAGGCAGATATAGTACATTTGCACTGGATTAACTACAGCTTCATCTCAAATCATGCCCTAGAAAGGCTGTTTAAAAATAAAAAGATAGTCTGGACTCTTCACGATATGTGGCCATTTACTGCAGGCTGCTATTACGACAGCGAATGTGGTCAGTATAAAAAAGGATGTCACGCATGCCAACTTATCAAACAAGATAACGGTGTCAGTGAAAACGCATGGAAGAAAAAAAAGTCACTTTACGAAAAAGCAAATGATCTTACGTTTGTAGGCTGCAGCAAGTGGATCACTGATTGTGCCTCCCGAAGTATGCTGACAAAGCGTTTTTCATGCATCAATATACCTAATCCAATTGACACATCAGTTTTTTATGAAGAAGACAGAGAAAAGACGCGTAAAAAACTAGGAGCCAAAGAAGGAGAAAAAATCATAGTTTTTGGTGCTATGACAGCAGATTCTGATGAGAGAAAGGGATATAGATATCTGCTTGAAGCATTAAATGAGCTGTCCAAATTGGAACAAAATTATCGTGCTGTTGTGTTTGGAAATAAGGGAGAACTTCACTTTGATGGATTAAACATTCCGGTAACAGGACTTGGCATGATTCATGACGATAACAAGCTTCGAAAAATCTATTCAGCGGCTGATGTTTTTGTGGCACCATCCGTTCAGGAAAATCTTTCAAATGCAGTGATGGAAAGCTTAAGCTGTTCAACACCTGTAGCCGCATTCAATATTGGCGGCATGAGTGATATGATTGATCACAAGGAAACGGGATATTTAGCAAAACCGTTTGATGCAGCTGATTTAGCAGCAGGAATTGCATATAGTGCAGCACATCCACAGATGAGACAAAATGCAAGAAGAAAAGTAGAAGAATCATTTGGAATGTCAGTAGTAGGAAAGCAGTACAAAGCACTATATCAAAAGAAAAATAATAGGTGAGGGGGCGCGGTATGAGTTTCGATTTAAAAGTAAAACGCGAAGAGATAGGGAACATATACAGATATGTAATTATAGTGCTGATGCTTCTTTGCAGCGGGACACCGCTGCAGTCACTGTACAACAAACAGTTGTCATTAGCACTTTTTTTTAGTGCACTTTTGTTGCTCTACTTAAAAAGAGATCAGCTAAAAAAGACTATAAAAAGATCAGGATATGTTGTGCTTCTTAGTGCCATATTTTTGCTGACAATGCTTGTGAACAAAGATTCAGATTTCTTTCACTATGTCGGTGTAATTATCGCGCTGATTTCTGCGTATCTGTTTGCGCAGCTTGTGGGAAAAGAAGAGTTTATTCATAAATATGTAAATATCATCACAGTGATTGCGCTATATTCAAGCGTAATTACATTAATTGCTAATATAAATCTTGGCTGGGCCGGAACGCTGCCGCTTCTTACATCAGGAAGCAGCGAGTGGCACCACATTGGAATATTTCAATATTTCTGGGGATGGCATCAATGGATTACAGTGATGCGCAATTCAGCATGTTTTCGTGAGCCGGGTGTTTGGGGATGTTACTCATGTCTGGCACTTTTGTTTCACATGCAAAGTATAAAGAAGTATTCTTCATCAGACAAAAAAGAGCGTATCAACATAATTGTGAAATTTTGTGTGTTATTTGTCGGAGTGCTGACAAGCCTGTCAACAACAGCTATTTTATGCCTTGCGCTGTGCGTAGTAATCTACTTTTTCGAAGTGAAAAAGCTAAATGCGCTTAGCATCGGTTTGATCGGTGTTGGTGTAGCATTTATTGCTGTATTTCGTGAGCGCCTTTTTGCAAAATTTTCAAAGGCCAGTCAGTCCTTTATCTCATTTCAGGAGCGTTTGGATGGTGCAGTAGCAGGAATTGAGAACTTTTATCGCAATCCATTGCTTGGAAGTGGATACACAACTTATATATCTGGTATACAGGGAACAAGTGCAAATGCGTTTGTCGATATATTGGGAAAATATGGAATTGTAACAATGATCATTTTGGCAGGAGGTCTTGTGAAATTTGTGAGAACACTGCAGTTATCACGAATCTCAAAAATAGCTGCTGCTGCCAGTATGGTAATCATGCTAATTTCACAGAATTTATTGATTTATCCGTTTTTTCTGTGTATGATATTTTATGGACTTTTACATCAAAAAGAGCAGGCAGCAGTCTGCCCGATACGAGGTGAGCAGGAAATGGCGTCAGAAAAAGAAAGAAAAATTTTATATAAACCGTTGATTTCTATAGTTGTTCCAGTTTATAACGTGGAAAAATATGTTCAGAAATGTATTGAAAGCATTATCAATCAGACATATAAGAACTTAGAAATACTTCTGATTGATGATGGTTCTAGTGATTCAAGTGGAAAAATTTGCGATGAGATGGCAAAGAAAGACAGCAGAATTATCGTAATTCATAATGAAAATGGCGGAGCATCCGTTGCCAGAAATACAGGAATTGGAATGGCAAAGGGGGAGTACATCGGATTTGTAGACAGTGATGACTATATAGAGCCTGATATGTATCAAAAATTGATTACGGCAAATATCCGCTATGGTGCGCAGGTCAGCATGTGTGGACGTTTCTGCGAAAAAGAAGGAACAGATGAGTCATATGAGCTGTTTACAACTAATAAAAAGGTTATGACGGCACAGGGCGCAGTTCACAATTTGCTTTTGCAAAGAGAATGTGATTCGGCACCGTGGGATAAGCTCTGTAAGGCCGAGCTGTTTAAAAATGTGCGTTATCCAGTCGGAGTGATACACGAAGATTTAAGCGTGATTGTAAGGCTGCTTGCACAAAGCACCAATGTGGTTCATGTGGGCATGCCGCTGTATCATTATAATATAAGAAAAGGCAGTACATGTACACAGCCATTTTCCGTGCGTCGCTTTGATGTATATGAGCAGGCGTGCGTTGCAAGAGATTTTGTAAAAAAACATTTTCCAGGAGAAGAAAAGGCAGCAGATTGCTTTGTTCTTGGAAACGTAAAGACGCTTCTTTATTCAGCTGCAAGCTCCAATACATGTGAGAGCATACACAGAAAGCGCATCAAAGAGATTATGAACAGGGAACTTGCTGTGTGCAGAAAAAATCCATATGTTCCTATATCTGAGAAGCTGGAATTGTATAAGACATACGTTAAAATCGTAATAAAATCTGTATTCAAAAGCAGAAGACAGGAGAAAAAATAGATGGATTTCGGTATTTTATTTGTAGAGACTGAGAATGATTATAACCCAATGGTGGACACTATGTTTTCGGACATGCTCAAAGCACCGAATACCGTCAAGATAATTGAGAAAGAAAGAGCATCGAATGAAATACTCGAGTATCAAAAGAGAATCAAGGTACAGCGTTACACAAGAGGGCTTTTAAATCATTGGCTGGAAAAAGAGTATCAGCTTGATGAAGCAGTACGAAAGATGAAGGAAACGACAGAAAACGTCATTGTCTTTTTTCAAAACGGAAGCTTTCTTCAGTCGCGTTACCCAGCTCATTATCTAAAAAAAATAAAGAAAAAATATAAAAATGTGTATTACGTCCTATTTTATATCGACATCTTTAAGCATGAAGTAAGTGTACATGCGAACATGCTTCGTGAACAGGGATTATTTGATCTTGTGTATACTATTGAAGAAGATGATGCCAAAGCATCAGCGAGTATCTTTTGGCCGACACCATACTCAAGACAGGAGCAGTTTCGTAATATACAGCCATCGATGGATCTTTATTTTTGTGGAGTAGACAAAGGAAGAGGACCGATTCTTGCACAAATTGCAAGAATGTGCGAACAAAATAAGGTAAACAGCCACATGGATGTGATTTGTCTGCCAGATGAAAAGCCAGTATTTGACAATATAAGCGGTGTAACAATAAAAGATAAAAATACAGGATACTATGGCTACAGTGAGGTTCTAACAAAAAGTTTGCAGGCAAGGTGTATTTTAGAGGTTGTGCAGCAGGGGCAGCATGCCAATACGCTTCGTCCGTATGAAGCAATAAGCTACAACAGAAAGCTTCTGACAAATAATAAAGATATTTTAAGCTTCCCGTGGTATGATCCAAAATATATGCAGTATTTTGAAGATCCCAGCCAGATTGATTTTTCATGGGTGAAAGATTCATCAGCAGTCAATTATAAGTATGATGACAGATACTCATCGATCCATCTTTTAAACGATATCATATCAAGGCTGCAAAAGAAAAGATAAAGCAAATAGAAAGGTTTTTGCAAATGAAAAAACGGTCACTTACGTTCAATACGATCATTTATGGTTTTAGGACGATTATAAATTTCCTATTTCCATTAATCACGTTTCCGTATGCGTCAAGAATATTATCAGTAGATTCTATGGGAAAGGTGAATTTCTCAGCCTCCATCGTAAGCTACTTTTCGCTTTTAGCAGGACTTGGAATCCAAACCTTTGCAGTAAGAGAAGGGGCAAAGATCAGGGAAGACAGAAAAAAAACAAGTGAGTTTGCTTCTGAGATCTTTACGCTGAATCTTATCACAACGCTGCTTGCGTATGCATTATTCCTTTTAATGCTCGCCTGCAATGAAAAATGGCATGAATATACAGGAATTATGCTGATTATTAGTCTCACGGTTCCTCTTACCACTATCGGAATGGAGTGGGTATTTACTATCTACGAGGATTTCTTTTATATTACAGTACGAAGTGTAATAGTTCAGATTGCGTCAATCATCTTCTTATTTTTGTTTGTCAAAACAGATAAGGATCTTTACTTGTATGCCGTGTATACAGTATTTTCCGCAGTAGGTGCCAATATTTTAAACGTATTTCTTGTTCATAAGCATGTAGATATACGTCTTCATATAAGCAAAAAGATTTTGCCTTGTATGAAGCCCATTTTAATTCTGTTTGCATCCACAGCAGCGTGTCAGGTCTATCTGTATTCAGATACCACGATTCTAGGCTATCTGACATCAGATGCCGATGTTGCCAAATATAACGCAGCCGTAAAAGTGTACAACCTTGTAAAAAATGTGCTGCTAGTTATCGGAACGGTCAGCATGCCGCGTCTTGCCGGTCTTCTTTCAGATGAAAACTTAGATCGCTATAAGGGTTTGTTTACAAAGTTATTTAATGTACTTATACTGTTGATTGTGCCATGCGTAGTAGGATTGATTGTTGTAGGAAAAAATGCAGTCGTCATTCTGGCTGGTGCTAGATATGTACAGGCAGGAACCATTCTGCAGATTTTGTCACTTGCTGTGCCGGCTAGTATACTAGGAAGCTTTGTAGCGTCAGCAGGTCTTGTTTTGTTTGGAAAAGAGGTGCTGATTTTAAAGGCGACAATTGCAGCAGCACTGCTTAATATTGTGTTAAATATCATTTTGATACCGAGTGTTGGTGTTGAGGCAGCTGCAATTACCACAGTTTTGTCAGAGTGCCTGGCATTTATCATTGAATACAGAGGACTGCAGGAGAAAAAAATCGTATCAGGCATTGTAAAAAACATGATTCAGACAGGAATCGCCAGTGCAGTGATGGGAATCGTTTGCTATGGTGTGTTGTCTTGTTTTGGCAGTTCGCTTATCGTTGGGACGGCCTGTAGCGTTGCGGCAGGAGTAGTAATATATGCATTGCTTCTTCGACTGCAGAGAAATCAGATATTCGACGAAATGTATGCAAAGATGAAAACAAAAATCGTGAGAAAATAAGGAGTAAAAAAATGCTTGTAGTATGTTTTG
Source organism: Anthropogastromicrobium sp. (assembly GCF_037349415.1). Lineage (NCBI taxonomy): Bacteria > Bacillati > Bacillota > Clostridia > Lachnospirales > Lachnospiraceae > Anthropogastromicrobium > Anthropogastromicrobium sp. The sequence continues at coordinate 11,229 of NZ_JAXWCK010000055.1, read as the reverse complement.
GAGATGGCTTGGGAAATCAGATGTTTCAGTATGCGTTTTTTAAATCGCTTCAGAAGCATTACCCAGGTGTTAAAGTTAGGGCAGATATCAATAACTTTTATGGATCTATGAACGAGCATAACGGTTATGAATTAGAGCGCATTTTTGGAATCAAGCTGGAAGAGTGCGAGTTTTACGAAGCGCGTGCACTCGTAGATTTTTATCCTCGTTATATGAAGAAGCATAAAAAGCTTATGAACTGGCTTAGAATTAAGGACATTTTCTTTGGAAGAAAAGAAAGCTTCATTACAGTCGATGATCCGACTGTCTATTATAAAGAAGTGTTTGAACTTAGCCCGCTTCATTCCTATATGCTTCGCGGAAACTGGATAAATGAAGATTACTTCAAGGATGTAGAAAAAGAACTGAAGGAAGATCTGCATTTTCCAAAAATCAAAGGAAGCAAAAATAAGGAGCTGTTAGAACAGATAAATAACACAAAATCAGTGTCCATTCATATACGTGGCGGTGACTATCTTGGTACAAATCTTGTTCAGTTAGATGGTAAATACTACAACGAAGCAATCAGATATATAGAAGAGCGTGAGGGAAGCGATCTTACCTACTACATTTTCTCAAACGACTTTGACTATGTGAGAAAATTGAATCTGAACATTAAAAATTATGTAGAGGTAAGCGGCAATACAGGAAAAGACAGCTATATGGATATGCAGCTTATGTCACAGTGTAAGCATAACATTATCGCAAACAGCACATTCAGCTTCTGGGGTGCCTATTTGAATCCGAACCCAAAAAAGCTTGTAGTTGCACCAATCATTGCCGAACCAACATACGCAGAGCCATTTGCCTGCAAATCATGGCATCTGATTTGACAAAGCGCAAAACTGGAACGTTTGTCTGTGTATTTTTGGTTGACAGGTGCACAACAGAATGCTAATCTAAAGATAGGAATCAACAAACGTTGAGAAGGAGGAGCAATAATGGAAAGGCAACGTGTAAAAAATCATAAAAGCGCAGCAGCTGTTTTTATGATGCTGGCAGTTGTTTTGTTTTGCAGTTGGATCCCTGTTACTACACAGGCAGCATCGGCACTGGAAAAACAATACGCAGCAGTCTATAATTATAATTATTATAGGACGCACAATACAGATCTGCAGAAGGCATTTGGAACAAACGAGCAAAAATATGTAGAGCACTTCGTAAACTACGGAATGAAAGAAGGCCGTCAGGGAAGCGAAGAGTTTAATGTAGAGATCTATAAATATAATTATAGCGATCTGCGCAGTGCTTACGGAAATGACAATGCGAAGTATTACAAGCATTATGTAAATTATGGAAAAGCAGAGGGCAGAAATGGAAAGACTAAATTAAGCACAGGTTCTTCTACAGTGTATAATGGTGTCGACTATAAAGATGTCTACAACTACGATTATTACAGAACAAAAAATGCAGATCTTCAAAAAGTTTTTGGAACAGATTCTGCTAAGTATCTGAAGCATTTTGTAGAGTATGGAATGAAGGAAGGCCGTCCTGCAAGCAAAGATTTTATTCTTGAAATTTACAAGAGTAACAACGCTGATCTTTGCAAGGCATATGGAAACAATAATGTTGCCTACTACAAGCATTACATCAACTACGGAAAAGCAGAAGGCAGAAATGCAAAGACAAGAGAAAACAGCAGCAGCGCACCATCAACTGTCTATAAGGGCGTAAATTATGGTGCTGTTTATCAGTATGATTACTATAGAAATCATAATACTGATCTTCAGAAGGTATTTGGAACAAATACAGCCAAGTATCTGGAGCATTTTGTAGAGCATGGTATGGACGAAGGCCGTCAGGGAAGCGAAGAGTTCAATCTTGAAATTTATAAGAACAACAACGCTGATCTTTGCAAGGCATATGGCAGTAAAAATAAATCCTACTACATGCATTACATTAACTATGGAAAAGCAGAAGGCAGAAATGCAAAGACACTCGTAGTACAGGTAGCAAGTACTGTATATAAGGGTGTAGATTATGCAAGTATATATCAGTATGAGTTTTACCGTAGCCATAATACCGATCTTCAGAAGGCATTTGGAACAAATACAGCCAAGTATCTGGAGCACTTTGTAGAGCATGGCATGGACGAGGGTCGTCAGGGAAGCGAAGAATTTAATCTGTCAGTTTACAAGAAAAATTATAGTGATCTTGTAAAGGTTTACGGAAATAAGAATAAGTCATATTACCTTCATTACATGAATTATGGAAAAAATGAAGGAAGAGATGGCAAAACTCTTTACGTGATCACCGTTACTTTCAATGCAAACGGATCCACCTTTGTAAAGAATGGTTCTGCGACACTCCAAAAGGAAATCAGTAAGAGTGAGCTCTATATATTCCCAGGTTCAGCAGACATGAATGCAAAGAATGGTTACTCATTTGCTGGATGGTATACTAATTCCTCCTGTACAGGAAATGTCGTTAAAGAGGCAGATATTGTATGGGGAAAAAATGTTACCTTATATGCAAAGTGGTCAAAGGCAAACACAGTCACATTTAATGCAAATGGCGGTTACTTTGGCACAGATACAAAGAAAACGACAGAGCAGTTTACAGGTGCTTTGTTAAGTGTAACACCAACTCCAAAGCATACAGATTCACATAAGGCATTTGTTGGATGGTATTACGATGCAGCAGGAAATAAGCAGGCCGGCACATTAAATTCCTACTCTGTGACATCAAACGTCACCTTCTATGCAAAGTGGGAGACGGGTTATTCAGTTACCCTTAATGCAAACGGTGGCTATTTTGAGTCAAATGGTGCCCAGACAGAAAAATTCGCAGTGAAAAAGGGCGCAGTTGTAACAGGTGCAATGGAGCCGAAAAACTCAAATGCATCAAAGAAGTTTGGCGGCTGGTATTTGGATGCATCATGCACCAAAGCAGCTGGAAACCTTGGTACATATACTGTAAAAAGTGATATCACATTCTATGCAAAGTGGGTATCAAACACATGCGCAATCACATTTGATGCAAACGGCGGCTACTTTGAGTGGAGCAATGCAGGACAAAATGTTGAGTATTGGGTAAAGGGCTCTAAGGGACGAAACACAGTTACACCATTACACCGCAATCTTTATAAGGTCTTCGACGGCTGGTATTATGACAGAAATACTACATCAGCAGTAGGCAGCCTTTTAAACTATACGGTAACAGGAAACGTTACCTTCTATGCAAAGTGGGCAGATGGCTACGTAGCTACATTTAACGCAAATGGCGGTTATTTTGCCGATTCAGGAAAGGCAACAGTACAATATTCTGTAAAGAAAAATACGGCAATCGCAGGAGTAATGGATCCACTTTGCAGTGGAAAGACATTTGCCGGCTGGTATCTTGATGCAGCATGCAAGCAGTCTGCAGGAGACATCGCATCATATACGATAAGTAAGGATGTTACCTTCTACGCAAAATGGACAGCAGCGCCAAAGACAGTCGCATCCTTTGCAGGAGAGACAGCAGTCTTTGTACAGGCACCTGCAGAGATAGTTGAGACAGAAGCCTTGCCAGAAGAAACAACAACAGAGCCAGAAACAGAGACAGAAGCCTTGCCAAGTGAAACAGAAACAATAGGCCAGCCAGAAGAAACAACAGATGAGCCGGAAACAGAGACAGAAGTCTTGCCAAGTGAAACAGAAACAACAGCCCAGCCAGAAACAGAGGCAGAGAGTGAAGAAACTCAGCCAGAAACAGAGGCGGAGATCACAGAAACTAAGACAGAGGCAGAGATCACAGAAACTCAGACAGAGCCAGTAACAATAGAAGAGTAAAAAAAGAGGGATGCCGCTGGCATCCCTTTTTTACTTTACGGATATAATAAAACTTTATTGTAGAAATCAGAATTTTTCATTAGCTCATCATCTTCAAATGAAAGGCCAAACTCTTCAGTCAGTGTCTGCTGATCACCAAATAAATTTGTGCCAAGTCCGAGACGATCACCATCAATTGTTACGCCCATAGCGGCAAGTGTTGTAGGAAACATGTCCATGGTAGTAAAAATACGTTCATGATCATTTGATGGTTCACAGGCCGGATTAATAATGCAGTTATAAATGGAGCGATCATTAGACTTCATCTCCTCAGTCAGATCAGCGGCCATCGTGAGATGATCACCAGAAATTACAATAGTGGTGTCCTCATAGAAATCCTGCTGCTGGATCCATTCAATAAATGATGCGATTTGACGGCTTGAGCAGGAGATTGCATCCTTGTAATTGTTGTTATGCTGATATTGGCACAGCTCACAGCGATAGCCATCTGGAAAATGACTGTCAACTGTCAGAAGCGTCAGATTAAATGGTTCATCGCTATCGGCAAACTCCAAAAGTGTATCCTTAGCAGCGCGAAACAGCGATTCATCCTCCATTCCCCAGAAAACATGGTATCCTTCAGGAATAACACCAGTCTCAAGCGCCCAGTTGTAATCACGTATCTCATAATTACCGTGCTGTTCAAAATAATTCTTTCGTCCGCCAAAAGCGGCATCAGATCCAATCATCAGGCAATTGTGATAACCAGCATCCTCAAGCAGATCACCGATAGAGGTAACACCAGGAAGGAATACAGAATACTCATCCATTGCATTTCCGTTAATTGGAAGCTTCAGAGGAATACCGCTCGTCTGTGCAACCATACCGGCAATAGTCCATCCTGTGTTAGAAATAGCTACTGCACCGCCCAACAAATTTTCTTTGTTTGTAAAAGAAATATTTTCATTTGCAAGTGCGGTCAGTTCCGGAATAAGATTTTCCTTGAATGCGCCACCATATTCCTCAGAGGTATACGTAGATTCCATGGATTCCAGAAACAGATAAATCAAATTTCGCTTCTTTTTAGGCCATGTCAAAAGATTTTCATCTGGCTGAACATATTGCTCCTCAATCCATTTTGAGGAAGACAGCTGCTGCTTTATATAGTCACCAACAGAGTATACCTTGCAAATGCTGTATGTGTTGTATACAAAAACGATTAGCGCGAAAATTGCAAAAATACGTGCAGGTATTTTCCATAAAAGATAAGCACCTTTTGAAAAAGGCTGTTTCTTTTTAGGATGTTTAATCACAAGGCGAACAGATTTATTATATCGTTTTTCAAATCTGCTTCTTAAGGCGCGCTCCATACGTGGAAGCACAAAGAAAAGCATTATAAAAAAAATCAGTTCCTTAAGGGATGGAAGCAATGCATCCTGAATAAACGAATAGATTGTGCTGACATCAGTTCCTTGAAGCGGAACCTTCATATGAAAGATAATCTCTTCTGCAGTAACACCGCCAAACATGTCTTGTGCCCAAGGCTTTGTCTTATTCAGTAAAAGTCCAAGCTCCAACAAGAGAAAAAGAAACGCCCAGCCAAATACGCTTAATATTTTGTTGTATTTTTTCTTACTTTTCATAATTATTGCTTAAAATTTCCTCTTCATCATCATCTTTTTCGGATTCAATGGTAATTGTAAAACAGCTTTCAAACAGCTTTACACAATAACCCCAGAATATAGATCCGACAACAAGTGCTGCAAAATAAACAACACATAAAAAATCAGCATTAAGATTCCATCCGTCAGAAAAAATGATTTCTGGTTTAATTACTCGAACAACAAGCATAGCAGTGACAGTATCGAGTAAGGTAAACATACCATAGTGTTTTACATGATCCCATACAGTCCAGGATGAGGTATGTTTTCCGAGACAGTCATAGACAACAAGCGATAAAAAAGCCGGGAAAAACAATCCGATAACCTGAAGCATAGTATCACCTCCTGTATCATTTGTAATAAGCACCCTTCAGTGCAATATTGTCATTGTACAATTTTGCCTTCCAAAGTGTCAAGTGTTTTATTGCTTTTTCGACTGCAAATTTTTGGAAAAGCCGCATATCTATTGACTTTTCTCATGATTAGTGGTATACTTTAATACTTGAAAACGACAACGCGCAAAAGCGAGCCGATGGAAAAGGAGACCACCACTATGAATATGGAATTTTACAGAAAGCTTCCGACTCCAAAGGAGTTAAAGGAAGAATTTCCTGCCAGCGATAAAATCCAGAAAATCAAAGCAGAAAGAGACGCAGAGATCCGCGCCATCTTCGAAGGCAAAAACGATAAGCTGATTCTCGTCATCGGACCATGCTCCGCTGACAGAGAAGATGCCGTATTAGAATATATTGGACGCTTAGTAAACGTACAGGAAAAGGTAAAGGATAAGATCTTTATCATCCCACGTATCTACACAAACAAGCCGCGTACAGTAGGTACAGGCTACAAGGGTATGCTTCATCAGCCAGACCCGGAAAAAAAGGAAGATATGCTAAAGGGCATCATCTCAATCCGAGAGCTGCATAAGCGTGCAATCGAAGAGACAGGCTTTACATGTGCAGACGAAATGCTCTACCCGGAAAACCATCGTTATTTGTCAGATCTTCTTTCATATGTTGCCGTCGGTGCACGTTCAGTAGAAAACCAGCAGCATCGTCTTACAGCATCAGGACTTGAGATTCCTGTCGGCATGAAAAACCCGACAGGCGGTGACATCAGCGTCATGTTAAATTCCATCGTGGCAGCACAAAACAGCCACACATTCCTTTACAGAGGCTGGGAAGTAAAAAGCCACGGCAACCCATACACCCATGCAATCCTTCGCGGCTACGTAGACAAATTTGGAAACAACATGCCAAATTATCACTATGAAGATATCAGAAATCTCTACGAGCAGTATCAAAAGAGAAATCTGTCAAACATGGGAGTAATCATCGATACAAACCATTCAAACTCCGGCAAGCAGTACGAAGAGCAGATTCGAATCAGCAAAGACGTTATGCATAGCTGCCACATATCACCAGATCTTCATAAGTTTGTAAAGGGACTCATGATCGAAAGCTATTTAGAGGACGGCAGCCAGAAGGTAGAAGAGCATTGCTATGGAAAATCCATCACCGATCCATGCCTTGGATGGGACAAGACAGAAAAGCTGATTTATGATCTGGCCGATTTATGGTAAATTTTAAGGAAAAACGTTATAGATTGCCGAAAAACATTATTGACAGAAAATGCGAAAAGTAGCATAATAAAATAAGGGACATATGAATAAAGGTGATTCTGTTACTCCAAGGCGCACATATAGTGAGGCTTGTCAAGAGTGTAAGTATTATCCGGAATCAGCAGAAGTTCAAACCGGACGGAATAAACCGTGCGCAACGGGTATTATGAGCCTTACCATGAGAGCTGATGGTATGTTAAGTTTTTGCAGAATGCAATCAGATAGTGAAACCTATTTAGAGGGGAAAAGTCTGGAAGAAGTTCATGAGATGGTGAAAATCCAATTGAAAAAATTTGAAAACTGTTATCACTATGAGATTGGCGAAAATAAATGAAAAAATATAAGCTTGGTTTTTTGTGTGGTTTTTTTGATCCTTTACATGATGGACACATTGACATTATGAGACAGGCAAAGTCAATGTGCGATTTTTTGATTGTTGCTGTTGGAACTGATGAATTTATGCAAAAGCGAAAACATCATTCAACGATACTGTCATACGAACAGAGAACTGAAATTATAAGCGCAATTCGTTATGTTGACCAGGTTGTACCAGAAACGGATCTGGATAAAATTGCTGCATATAATAGATATCATTTTGATGTTATGTTCGCAGGAGATGATCATTTATCAGAGCCTATTTATTTAGAGGCTGAGGAAAAATTGAACAAGCTAGGAGTTGATACCATTTTTATCCATAGAGAAAAGAATATATCATCTACAGATATGAGAAGAAAAATGGCAAAAATTATAGAAGATTCTGCTATATGATAGACACACATTGGTGTTGGACCGTGCGTCCAGCGAAGGGCGTACAATCCGGCAGGTGGAACTCCTGTCAAATAAGCTGCTAACCACAGCATTTGAAGCGAGTCTTGGGTGTGTCACAGTAATGCGGCGTGCTAAGCGTAGACAGCGAGATAGTAGGGATAGCTATAGAGCACCGAAATACTAACAAATCAGAGCGTCGACTCTGTGGTCTGAGGGGAAGACAATATGTGGGTTTATCGTTAAGGTGAGATTTCACACAGCTCTGCGGTGTCGGAGGGAACTATTCATGCTATACAAGGATTGTACGTCAACTGGAGAGAGCCTATACTTTCTCTACTTTAGAGAAAAGAAGCAGAGTATGCTTACTCAACCAAAAGAAGAGAAGCAAAAGAAGTATAGGCAGTCGGATGGCTTCATAGTACCGATGAATGCGGGTAATGCCGCAGGAGGGAAGGGAGCCACATATGGCAATAACCAAGAAGGTAACTTGTGCAATACTCAGAGATTGGCAAAGCAAGAAAACAACTTTCAAGGAGAAAAGTATTGAATACTCAGAGATTTGATAAAAGATCAGCCATATGAAGAGCCGGATGCGGGAAAGCCGCATGTCCGATTCTGTGAGGGGCGTGCCCTGAGAGGGGTGCGTCTACTCGACCCTGGTACTAAACTGTAAACGCAAAATGAACGAAAAATGACCAAAAAGTCGAATACTGTCGAATTAGTGTGAGGCTTTGGTAAAATAAAGTCGTGTAGAGGCATCTACACGATAGCTGCTCTTATAATCACACACCGCTACGAGGTGAGCAGCAGGCAACGATCCATCAGATCGGCTGAGATGTGAAAATGATTTGTCGCTTATTGTTTTATTTGGAACTTGGCTGAGTTGCATAAAGTTAAAGTTTGAAACCGAAGGATTTGTTAAAGGCATTGAGATTGATGGAGGCGCTATGATGAATAGTCTTATTGTAACGTATATGTGGGTTCAGATGGGATTTCCTACGGGTGTATGTGGGGTTCGTAGCCAAATGCTTGCATAAAACAGAACAGACAAGTGAAGAATAAAACATAAATAAACGAAACTACATCTAGAGGTCGCGCCTCTGGACCCCACTAAAAAATTATTAAGATAAAAGGCATTACATGCCAGATCCCTGGTACTACAGCGCAACTTATCAAGAGAGTGAAAAAATAAGATGACAACGGTTGTATTTAGTGCTATACTTAATCCAGTGTCAAGGGTAAGTACACCTCATTAAATATGTCCAAAATGTTAACATGCACGAAAAACGGTTGTTGTCAGAATATTCTGATAAATACCTGCAAAAACAGGCTCTGGAAACCGCATAAAACCTAGGTTTTTGAAGGGGTACCGTAGAAATGAGGTATAAGCCCGAGAGGGCATTGACACAACAGCTCCAGTTTTACCGGAGTATCCTCGATGTATGAGTAGAAATGAGGTATAAGCCCGAGAGGGCATTGACACTCTTGACTTCTACTGGCTCCCTTCTCTTCACAGTACCGGGTGCCAGACCGTGCGTCCAGCAAAGGGCGTGCAATCCGACAGGTGGAAATCCTGTCAAATAAGCTGCTAACCACAGCATTTGAAGCGAGTCTTGAGTGTGTTACAGTAATGTAATGGGCTAAGCGTAGACAGCAAGGTTGCAGGGACAGCAATTGAGCGCCGAAATACCATAAATCGGAGTGCCGACTCTGTGGTCTGAGGGGAAGGCAACATGTGGGTTTATCGTTAAGGTGAGATTTCACACAGCTCCGCGGCGTCGGAAGGACCTGTTCATGTAATACAAGGATTGTATGTCAACTGGAGAGAGCCTATATTTTCTCAGCTTTAGAAAAAAAAAAGGAGCAGAAAGTGCCGGGTGCCAGACCCCCGGTACTAAACTGTAAACGCAAAATGAACAAAATATGACTAAAAAGTCGAATGCTGTCGAATCAGCTTTGACGCCCTCAAGGTGCCAGACCGTGCGTCCAGCTAAGGGTGTACAATCCGACAGGTGGAAATCCTGTCAAATAAGCTGCTAACCACAGAGCTCCCGGGGGTCAGGTACCGTTAACTCACACACCTTTTCGTGGTGAGCAGTAGGCAACGATCTATGATCGGCTGAGAGGTGAAGAATGAAAACTATGATAAAATCAATTTGCTAGTAAAAGTGAGAAAAATTATGAAAACAACATTACTTATCATGGCAGCCGGTATCGGCAGCCGCTTTGGAACAGGAATCAAGCAGTTGGAACCGGTCGATGCTTCTAATCACATCATCATGGACTACTCAATCCATGATGCGATTGAGGCTGGCTTCAACCATGTGGTATTTATCATCCGTAAGGATATCGAGAAGGAGTTTAAAGAGGTCATCGGTGAACGGATTGCCTCTATTTGCTCCGCTCATGATGTAACTGTAGATTATGCTTTCCAAGATATTAATGATATCCCAGGAACTCTGCCGGAAGGCCGTACAAAACCGTGGGGAACCGGACAGGCTGTGCTTACGGCGAAGAAGGTCATCAAGACTCCGTTTATCGTCATCAATGCAGACGATTACTACGGCAAGGAAGGTTTCAAAACCGTACATGAGTATCTGGTGAATGGTGGCAAGTCCTGCATGGCAGGCTTTGTGCTGAAGAACACGCTGTCTGATAATGGCGGTGTGACCAGTGGCATCTGCAAGATGGATGATCAGAACAATCTGACTGAGGTTGTGGAAACCAAGAACATCGTCAAGACTGCAAATGGAGCCGAGGCAGATGGAAAAGTGATTGACGTTGATTCTCTGGTTTCCATGAATATGTGGGGATTAACACCGGAGTTTTTGGATGTATTGGAAGAAGGCTTCAAAGAGTTTTTCGAGAAGGAAGTACCTGAAAATCCGCTGAAAGCAGAGTATCTGATTCCAATTTTCATCGGTGAGCTATTGGAACAGGGAAAGATGTCCGTGAAAGTCCTGAAGACAAACGACACATGGTACGGCATGACCTACCATGAGGACGTTGCAGCAGTAAAGGATAGCTTCAAGAAGATGCTGGAGGACGGCGTGTACAAGGCCGACCTGTTCAGTGATCTGTAAACGACGATGAAAGAAACGATTGATTTACTAGGGAAAATCCTCACAAACATCCTGACTGCTCTCTATGAGCCGTTTGGATTCTCGCTTCTTCTTTCCTTCCTCGCAATGTTTTTCTATCTTTATGCTTATGAATCTATTGGAGCAGGAAAAGGTTGGAAGATTGCCATGATGACATGGTATCAGAAATTCAAGGAGAGTGTGTTCTTCCGGAAACTATTCTTCCTGGCCTTTGTGACTTCACTTATTCTGTTCCGAACCCTGTTAAACCGTCAGCTGTGGATGAATCCTTTATCCGATGTCATGGG
>NZ_JAXWCK010000054.1:0-9599 GCF_037349415.1 Anthropogastromicrobium sp. | reverse complement strand
TATTTCGTTTGGCACAGCCGGTGAGATTTCTCCTAAATAAGAGCTATATTTTTTCAAGAAAAAAAGTGCCTGTCCCCGGCAAAAAAATATAAAGTTTATAAAAGTTCTATAAACAAAAGTATACATTTTGTGCAGAGAAGTCTGAGCAGCAGCACGAGAGGGTAGCGTGTTACTGCTCAGCTCAACTTATCAAGAGAGTGAAAAAAATAGAATGACAACGGTTGTAATTAGTGCTATAATTAATCCAGTGTCAAGGGTAAGTACACCTCATTAAATATGTCCAAAATGTTAACAGAGAACGAAAGTGCCTGTCCCCGGCAAAAAAACAAGTTCAGTAACAACTCAAGCCCATTTTTTGAGATAATAGCCTCGACAAATGATAATGCTCTAAAAAATTCAGTCTAAAAAGTTTAGGCTAAACTTTTTAGAACAATTGGAGGCTATCTATGAAATCTCAAACATCTTTAGCGGCTCGCAACTTCCGCTTACAAGAATGGAGCAAAATGATTGAGCGTTGGCGTTATAGCAACACATATTAGTGGTTATGCTGATGCTATAACTCCAACGAAATTCAATATAGGAAGAATTGTTAACAATGGAATTGCTAATTGCATTCAGTACTATTATACTCACTGAAGGGAACTGAATATAATGCTGAGAATATTGATTTTAATTACATGTATGTTTCTTTTTCCAGATATTTATGGAGTAAGTATATTTCAATTTTGTGGTCGCTATGAATATAATTGCTACTACTATGACGGAAAACTGTATATGAATTTGGCCAAAATACCATGTCATGAATTAGTAATTACACAGGTCGATATAAGTAATAATTGTTTAGATGGATATTTATATGATTTTGAAGGTGAAAAAAGATTATATCATATAGATATAGTTACAGAAAAATTGCCGTATATATATAACAGAGGACAAAGAATTTCGTTCAGTTCATTGCATCAAGGAGATGAAGTCATGATATATACGAATTGGCAGACCACTGAAACAGGATATGCTGGTGGTCATTGCAACGGTTTTAATCTTAGTTGGGTGAAACAAATTGAATTATTAAAATGTCCGCATATAACGTGATATTGGTATATTGAGGTGAAAAACGGTAAGCGACGAATAACACCCTGGATTCCATATCTGCCTAAACCGTGTCATAATTAGTGCATGGAGTGGCTTTCTCTGATTCATGAGTGCCGCTTGAGTGGACTTACGGATAAGCAATGGTGCGAGGCGCATCAAATCTGTCCGAGTAACTTTTATTACCAGATTCAGAAATTCCGCAAGAGAGTCTGTGAAATACCGGAGTCTCAATCAAAAACAACTCTGACCGCACAAAAACAGGGCATCCAGTGCCTGTCCCCAGCAAAAAAAATACGGAGTTTTTGCGGGAAAGCAAAGCGCTTTACGATAATCTTTATCCTAGCCGTATCATTGTTGGTATTGATACAAGGAGCAAACATCTCATGTGTGCGGCCAGAGAGTTTGCTACGCTGCTTCAAGAGAGCGCACTAAAGCCGAATGTGGATACGATTATTATGGGATCAACGGAGGCAGAAGCAGTCAAATTATTTTCCAATACGTATTTGGCTCTGCGCGTGGCCTTTTTTAATGAGCTGGATTCCTATGCAGAGTTAAAAGGATTGAGTACACAAGAGATCATTGAAGGAGTCTGCTTGGATCCACGGATCGGAACTCATTATAACAATCCTTCATTTGGCTATGGTGGTTACTGTCTACCTAAGGACACCAAGCAACCTCTTGCCAATTATGCCGATGTCCCAGAAAAACTCATCGCTGCTATTGTGGAATCCAATCGGACACGAAAAGATTTTATTGCTGATCGTGTACTGAAGCTTGCCGGAGCATACAGTGAAAATGACGAGTGGAGTGCTGACAAAGAAAAGAATATCATTATCGGTGTATATCGGTTGACCATGAAAGCAGGAAGTGATAACTTCCGTCAGTCTTCCATTCAAGGCGTAATGAAGCGAATCAAGTCTAAAGGGGCGACTATCCTTGTCTATTAGCCCTCTTTGCCAGACAACAGTACTTTCTTTGGCAGTCAGGTCGTCAACGATCTGATGCTGTTTAAGAAAAAGTGTGCAGTTATTATTGCCAACCGATTTGATTCATCTCTTGAAGATGTGGAAGAGAAAGTATACACACGCGACATTTACAAACGGGATTAAACATCAAAATATCCGTTGCCTGTCCCCGGCTCAACTTATCAAGAGAATGAAAAATAGGATGACAATAGTTGTATTTAGTGCTATACTTAACCCAGTGTCAAGGGTAAGTATACCTTATTAAATAAATCGAAAGTTGTTTCAAGAGGAATTTTTGATGGATGTTCAAATAATCGCACTGGATATTGACGGGACGTTGACAGATGACCGGAAAAATATATCCAACCTAACTTTGGAAGCATTGATTGAAGCGGAGAAAAAAGGAATACGTCTTGTCCTTGCATCTGCTCGTCCAGCTTCTGGGCTTTTCAGCATTAGAGATCAGTTAAAAATGGAACAGTTCGGAGGAATCCTGATGTCTTATAATGGAGGAAGAATAACGGACTGCGCAGGAAATACGTTCTATGAAATCAGTATGGGTCTTACTATGACTAGAAGAATTCTCCGGTTTCTGGAAGAACTTCCAGTAACTGTTATCGTTGACGACGGCAAGATGTTTTATGTTACAGATAAAAACGGGTATAAGGTTGAATATGAATGTAGGAATAATCAGATGCAATGTACAGAGGTCGGTAACCTGGCGGATTGGCTTACATTTTCCCCTATAAAGATTCTTTTGGCGGTTAATCCTATGAAAATATACGAGGTACAGGAGCAAATCAGAAACTTTCTGCCGGAGGATTTAACTGTTGTCAGAACTGCCGCCTTTTATTTGGAGATATTTCCCCGCAGAATCAACAAAGGACAGGGCCTTTGTGATATATGCAGAATTTTGAAAATAGATGTAAGGAACAGCATTGCTTTCGGAGATTCCGAAAATGATATTCCTATGCTTAAAGCGGCAGGTATTGGAATCGCAATGAAAAACGCAGAGATTGATGTCAAAAAGGCATCGGATATGAGTACTTTGTCAAACAATGAAGATGGTATACCATATGCATTACGTGCGCTCAATGTAATATGAATAAACATGATAGCATGCAGTATCAGATTCGTGATCCCAAAGGATTTACCAACATAAAAGAATGGGCGAAACAAAAAGGAGCTAAAAAGCTCTACATATCTGCACACTCAGCCGTTGAAAGTCAAGCCTTTTATAAATCAATGGGGTGTGTTGAGGCAGAAGTTTATAATAAAAAACATGTTGAAGATGAACCGTATGATTGTCAATTAGAATGCGATCTTTAGGAATCTGGCGCGGGAATCCTTGGCCATTCTATGGCCGAGTTGCTGAATTAACGAGCATATGGTGCTTGTCCTCAGCAAAAAATATAGTGTGAGGTGATGGATATGGATTATATAAAAGAAAAACTATATCAGCAGTTAGCAATTGACTATTGCTGTCAGATTTCGGATATAAAGGATGATAAAAATCATTTTATGGAATATAAAAAAATTGAAGGCAGGAGACAGTTTGAAGAAGCTGATGATTGTGTCTTAAAGGTAATTGCTGTAAACGGAAAGCTGATATTTACAGGAAAAAAGAGTGTTGTTGACGTATGTCAAAAGCAATTTTCCAATAAATCAGGTAATTGGTTTATGGATGTTGTAAATTTTAGGAAATTGGATGAAATTTTAAAGAAAGAGGGATATAGGATTAAAACAGTCCATCCATTTTTCATTCCAAAGGATGATCATGTATATGAAATAAATGGTGTTGAAATAAAAAAATACAATCAGGAAGAAATTCTTCAATTTAAAGATGATGACAGGTTTGATGAAGCATTTTGTTTCAGTGAAGCGTCACCGGATGTACTTGCAGTTGCAGCAATTATAGATAATGAGATAGTCGGTATGGCAGGAGCTAGTGCTGACAGTCCTTCTTTTTGGCAGATTGGAATTAACGTGAACAAGAATTTTGAGGGCAGACATATTGCTTCGGGACTTGTCTCAATACTTAAATCAGACATTCTCCAAAAAGGAATCGTGCCATATTATGGGACAAGTTTTTCAAATCTTGCATCACAGCATGTCGCTGCAAGAGCTGGTTTTGAGGTTGCTTGGGTGGAACTGATTACAGAAAAAAATACTGCTGATGATGTTTATACGGGATAAAAAATAGAAACCACGGGGACAGAAAGAGTACGGATAAAGAAATTAAGAAAATCGAGAACGAGAGAAAGGCACTATCATGGAACTACAAAAAGGAAGACCGAAATACACGGCAGGCAGATTGGAAAAAGAAATTCGCACCTATGATTTATTGGATAAATTAGGCGTAGCATATGAGCGCGTCGATCATGAGGCAGCAATGACAATGGAGGTTTGCCAGGAGATCGACAAGGTATTGCAGGCAACGATCTGCAAAAATCTTTTTTTGTGCAATCGTCAGGAAACCAAGTTTTATTTATTAATGATTCCAGATACAAAGGTATTCCACACAAAGGATTTGTCCGCCCAAATTAATTCATCACGCTTATCCTTTGCAAAGCCCGAGTACATGGAAAAATTTCTTGATATTACACCGGGTTCTGTCAGTGTATTAGGATTGATGAACGATACCGAAAATCACGTTCAGCTCTTAATTGATGAAGATGTATTAAAGGGTGAATTTATCGGATGCCATCCGTGCATTAATACATCCAGCATTCGTTTTCACACATCGGATTTGGTTGAGAAAGTGCTTCCTGCGGTGAATCATGAATTTATAAAAGTGAAGTTATAATAATCAAGGCAAAATATTTAACGATTTATTCTAAGAGTGATATGGAGGCAACGCTTGTTACGACAGCGCTGCCTCCATTTTAGAAAAAATTATTCTGTTAAATACCGAACATTTCTCTGCAAATTGTCTTTCCACATGTTGTTTTGAAAATGGTATGATAAGCTTTTAAAGTAGCCTCTTTAGATAAATCGCTTTCCATAATATTAACAAGAAAATCAGCTTCTACCAATATCTGATAATCAATTCCGTCAATATTGTCGTATGTATGATGATGTGCGATCAAATATTGAACTCGATCAGATACATCTTTGTCAAATCCTAATTTTTCAAGCAGCTTTTTTGCTATTGCAGGGCCTTCTTTTTCCTGTAATTTTCCATTGCAATTTCCATATTTTTCTTCACAAACATGGATTCCAATATCATGTGTCAAAGCAGCCGTTTCAATGATAAACAAACATTTCTTATCTACATTTTCTGTTTCAGCAATTAACTTTGCATAACTATGTACTTTGCAGAAATGCTGAATCCGTTTTGCGTCGTTGCTATATAATTCAATCATTGCCAGATGCAATTTATTTATCATTTTGAGTATTTCTCCTCATAAGTGTTTTTTGTCAATCAGCGCGCGATCTTAAAAGCATAAAATTCGCCAGGATGAACCAGTACGGAAGCTATCCATTCCTTTTCATCCCATTGCTGATGGTGACAGAAGGTTTCGATAAAGTTTCCAATTGGTTTTCCGCTTAGCCCTGTCAGATGACATGCCGGTGAAAGCAGATGAATTGAAACACGTTCTGGGATTGCATTGCTTCCAGCATAGCAGTATAAGACAAAAGTATCATTGTTGTATTGGAACAGGGAAACATTTCTGCCACTGATATATAAGCCATGGGAAGCAAATGGGCGGCGGATCATATCCATTACTGGAATTGGAAGCTTAGCGAAGTCGGCGAAGCAGTCTGGCACAGCGAGTGTAAAAAGCTTTCCTTTGCCGTAAGTATCAAGAAGCAAAATGGAACTGTGGCTGTCGCCAGAGCCAGCGTTTACGTAAGACCAGGAGGCATTGTTTGAAAACTGTAGTTCATCAAAAGTTACTGGCTGCTGATTTTCATAAAAGCCGGCGAAATCGTCAGTTACATGGTAGCGATTGGCTGTAAGTTTTCTGCCTGTAAATCGCACGGAACTAAACTGCGCCCATTGTGCTGCCTGAATATGAGAGGCAAAACCAGTCGTCACAACAGCGGTACCACCATTTCGAAGAAAAGCTTCTAATTTCTGTAAAATATCAGGATCTTTTAACGCAGCCTGCGTCAGGAAAACGTTTTCAGCGTTAGTCGGAAAATCTGGTACAGGTTCGAAAGGAATTCCATGCATGCCGAGATGATCTTCAATATGATTTTCACCATCAGAAGCATAAGGAAGATAAACTGGTGTTCCGCAAGGTGTTCCAACCTGATTGAGAATGCGATCAAGTTTGCTAAGCTGCATGCCAAGTGGTGTTACAAGACGGTTTTCAAACAGATCTCCCCACTGGAATAGTGTGATTTCTTGTGGACGTGAGAGTGCAGTCAAATAGCCTTGCTCTAGATAACAGTCGATTGGCCAACAGGAGTATGTATCGAACCAACCGCCTCCATTTCTGCCAGGTGCTACGTGCTCCATGTAGCGCATAATAGAATAGCTTAAATATCGTGGCAGATGCTGATCTGTGTGTGCAGTGTTTCGAGTTTCTGTTCCAGTATAGATTTTGTCAAACATAGACGGCTGAATTTTTGGAACGTAACCTGTTTCATGGTATGATTCACGCCAGTTTGGATATTTGATGGTAACTTTTACAGATGGATTTGCAAGTTTCGCAGGCTTTAAAATGAGATTTTCCGCTACATCAATCATTTTTTTTGAACGAAACTCTGCCCAGCTAAGATTGCTGCGTTCTCTAAGACAATCATCGCAGGTACAAGAAGTAAAGAAAAAGTCATCCAGAATTATCTCATCAAAAAGCTCAGCGGTATATGTTACGATCTTTTTCAGATAAGTTCTCATTGCTTCATTTGAATAGCAAAATGTCTGGAATAAGCGCTGACGTTTTACATCGTCTTTTTCAAGTGGAGGTGTGACGGTTGTAATACCTCCAGCTATTTCTACACCATGTTTTTTAAAGAAATTTTGAATCATTTTCATGTGATCGATTGCGACCCAAGTACCATCACGATATGTTTCCAGATAGACCTTGTCGATGCCGACATATTTCTCAAGGTAGGCATAGTCCCGTGCAAGCGTAGTTTCGTCCAACGATGCAAGCGTTTGTGCTGTGCAGTAGACACATGTTTTGAAATTTTTAAAGTGCTTCATAAAATACCTCCTAATTTAAATTTGTGTGATAAAGTCGGATAAATATTGCTTAATCCAAGTCTATCATTTTCTAAAGCACTTGTCACTAGTAAAAATATTAAATTAAATGAATTCCATTGTTTTTAATATAAACAGTCAGGCAGTTAAGTCTTTTTTAATTGGCTGCTTTGGTCAGAGAAAATCTGCTTGACAAAATTCTTTTCAATAATATAATGATCTCTATTAAGTAAGAATAAATCCTAATGAGGAGGAATCAAGAATGGACAAGAAAGCAATGTATAAGCTTAGCTACGGTCTTTTTGTTTTGACCGCAAAAGAGGACAGCAAGGACAATGGCTGTATTATCAACACCGCAATCCAGGCGGCATCTGAGCCAAATCAGTTAAGTATATGTGTTAACAAATTAAATTACACACATGATATGATCAAGAGAACTGGTGCCTTTACGGTATCTGTAATCAGCCAGAATGCATCATTTGATTTGTTTAAGCAGTTTGGATTCCAGACAGGTCGCGAGGTGGACAAGTTTGCAGATTTTTCATCATGTACGCGCGGTGCAAATGGAATTTACTATATCACAGAGGGCACAAATGCTTATATTTCTGTAAAGGTTACAAAGAGTGAGGATCTTGGTTCTCACACGATGTTCATCGGTGAGATTACAGATATGGAAGTACTAAGTGAAGTGCCATCAGTGACGTATGAGTATTATCTGAATAACATTAAGCCGAAGCCACAGGCTGTTGATATAACTGAGGAAGGTCAGACTGTATGGCGCTGCACTATCTGCGGTTATGAGTATGTCGGTGAGGAACTGCCAGAGGATTTTGTCTGCCCATTGTGCAAGCATCCGGCATCTGACTTTGAAAAGATTGTAAAGAAAGTTGAGTAACCAGCAAATATAGAAAATGTAGAAAAGAAAATGGAAGTAGCTTATGAATATAAAACTAGTAAAGCTGACACATGAATATAAACAGCAATTGACGGACATGATGGATGAATGGCTGGCGGTTGAGCAGGACTTCTCTCCGTATGCGATTCGCAAAAGTGATTACCATGACTTTGACAATTATCTGGAAAATTTGGAACTGAAGGAGGCACGAGATGGTCTTGTTCCAGATTCTACGTTTTTCTGTCTGGATTTGGATCGCAACATTTTTGTTGGTGCTGTCAATATACGTCATTATTTAAATGAAAATTTATGCAAGAGTGGTGGACATATCGGAGATGGAATTCGTCCGAGTGAGCGACGAAAAGGCTATGCGACTGCGATGATTGGTCTGGCACTTGAGGAGTGTCGAAAGCTTGGTATAAATAAGGTTTTGATGACCTGCGACAAGACAAATATTGGGTCGGCAAAGTCTATCATGAATAACGGTGGCGTTTTGGAATCAGAATTTGAGGAGAATGGTGAGATTGAGCAGCGCTATTGGATTACACTTTATGAGGAACCGGTAGAAAGTGGACGCTTGAGTATTCGAGTTGCACAGATTGCAGATGCAAAAAAGTTGCTTGCCATTTATGCGCCGTATGTAAGAGAAACTGCGATTACATTTGAGTATGAGGTACCGACAATAGAAGAATTTGCAGTGCGGATCGCGCATACATTGGAGCGGTATCCATATCTCGTAGCAAAGTATAATGGTGAAATTGTAGGATATGCATATGCTGGACCGCTTCATGAGCGTCCGGCATATGACTGGGCAGTGGAAACATCTATTTATGTAAAACATGATAAGAAAGGTCAGAAAATTGGAAGAGCATTGTATGATGCACTAGAAGTACAGCTTCGCAGACAAAATATTGTAAATGTAAATGCCTGCATCGCAAGCCCTGCCATAGAGGATGCGCACTTGACGAGGGACAGTATTTTATTCCATGAAAAATTAGGGTATCAGATGGTGGGTGAATTCCATCAGTGTGGCTATAAATTTGATACCTGGTATAACATGGTCTGGATGGAAAAGATGATTGGGGAACACAAGGTTCCACAGCCGCAGGTAATCTGGTTCTCGCAGCTGCCAGAAGCGTAACTGAGTTCGCGAGTAGAACAAGCCTGTGCCTGTTTCCAGCAAAAAAGAAGTGTAGCTGACCAGATTCCAGTGTGCTGGAGACATATTGGATTCCATCTTTTTCCATGTCTGTATCTGAATCATTCCGATCGGATGTCTTTACGGCAGTTTCGCCATTTGCAGAAAAAAGAGTGTTTATTTGGCTGCTCATACCTGACAGGGCAGTACCCTGTGACATCATCGAAAGTCCCATGACGACAACGAGGATGGCGCCACATTTTAATACCTGTTTTTTGACATACTCCCACGGTTAAAATCGTGGGATTCCTTAGATTCTTGTAGCGTCATCCAGCCCTATAGACTGAAATATAG
>NZ_JAXWCK010000053.1:0-24083 GCF_037349415.1 Anthropogastromicrobium sp. | reverse complement strand
AGACCAGGGTATTGAAAAACCGAAACGAAAATATACCAAAAGGCAAACAAAAAAATGTGAGAAAAAGACTCGCACTTGATATTGCCTGACTTATTTTTTGTTATGCCGCATTAATCCCCGCCCGACTATGTCGGACGAGGTTTTCTGCGGAAAAATGGATAAATTTCCTTCATATTTTTTTAAGATACACAAAAATTCTCATATTTTTTCATATAAAACCACTCCCTCTTTTTCTATTGATTCCATCAATTCCGGCTGCATTTTTCTATCTGCATCAACAATATCAAACTGCAAAAGAGTTGATGTCTCTTCGTTTACATCCAATGCAAAACGATCAAAATTCCCACCATAAACTGCCAAATCAATATCACTGGTGCGTTTAAAATCTCCTCTTGCTCTTGAACCAAACAAAACCACTTTTTTTACATTATATTTCTCTGCAAAATCAATAATTTCGTTTAATACCTGTTCACGTATTCCTGTTTTTTCTGCTTTTTCCATTTAATTTTTCTCCAATAGCCAACAGGGACGGGAATGCGGCACTACAGTGCCGCATTTTCCCGTCCCCAGTTGCTGCGTTTTTATTTACATTTTTACAGTGCCTTTACTCTTGCTACTACGTTCTCTACGGTAAATCCGAAGTATGGGAACAGTTTGCTGTACGGAGCAGATGCACCAAAACGATTCATTCCGATGATGTCACCGTCAAGTCCGACATAACGATCCCATCCAAATCCAGAAAGTGCCTCTACTGCAACTCTCTTTCTTACATTCTTTGGAAGAACCTTTGCCTTATACTCCTCAGACTGCTCCTCGAAGATATCCATACATGGCATGGATACGACACGAACGTCGATTCCATCCTCTGCTAAAACCTTCTTTGCCTCTACAGCAAGAGACAGCTCGGAACCAGAAGCGATAATGATCGCATCCGGAACTGCCTTCTTGGAATCCTGTACAATATAACCACCCTTTAATGCCTCTCTTGAGGTTCCCTCGATCTGCGGCAGATTCTGTCTGGTCAGTGCCAGTGCAGTCGGTGTTCTCTTAGATGTAATTGCGCTGTACCATGCAGCTGCTGTCTCAGTTGCGTCTGCCGGACGGAACATATGGAAGTTCGGCATTGCACGCCACATTGCAAGCTGCTCGATCGGCTCATGAGTCGGTCCATCCTCGCCTACACCAATACTGTCGTGTGTAAATACGAAGGTTAACGGTACGCCCATGATCGAAGACAGACGTGCCATCGGCTTTGTATAATCAGAGAATACGAAGAAGGTAGAAACAAATGCTCTCAGTCCGCCGTGAAGCATAATACCATTTCCGATTGCTGTCATGGCAAGCTCACGAACACCAAAGTGCATGTTGCGTCCTGCATAATTTTCTGCTGAGAAATCACCCTCATCCTTCATATAGGTCTTTGTGGACGGGGAAAGGTCAGCCGCACCGCCAATTACATTTGGCATTCTATCTTTGATACGATTGATCATCTTGCCGGACAGATTTCTTGTTGCATCTGCCTTATCATCATAAGCCCAGAAATCAGCATCGTCACAAACCTTCTCTGCCAAATCCTCATCGTAGTAAGTATCCCACAGTTCCTTCATTTCTGGATACTTCTCGCAGTATTCTGCAAACATCTTATTCCAAGCATCCTCTGCCGGCTGTAAGCTTTCTACAATTTCCTTATAATGATCATAAACTTCCTCTGGTACGAAGAATGGCTCTTCTGACGGCCAGCCTAAGTTTTCCTTCATTGCCTTAATATTGTCATCACCAAGCGGCTCGCCATGTGCACTTGCCTTGCCCTGCTTTGCCGGACATCCAAAACCAATCTGAGTCTTTACAGTGATAAAAGATGGTCTCTCAGTATCTGCCTTAGCAGCCTCAATTGCCTTGCCGATTTCCTCTAAGTTATTTCCATCCTCAACGGTAATGGTCTGGAAACCAAATGCTTCCATACGCTTCTGAACATTCTCTGTGAATGCAATATCTGTTGATCCCTCAATAGAGATGCGGTTGGAATCATAGAAAATGATCAGCTTAGACAGCTTTAAAGTACCTGCAAGAGAAAATGCCTCAGATGAAATACCCTCCATCATACATCCATCGCCGCCAAGTGCGTATGTGTAATGATCTACAACCGGATATCCTTCCTTGTTAAATACAGATGCCATATGACGCTCTGCAATTGCCATACCAACTGCCATACCCATACCAGCACCAAGAGGTCCTGTCGTTGCCTCAACACCAACTGTGTGGCGATACTCCGGATGACCAGGTGTCAGAGAACCCCACTGACGAAACTGCATCAGATCTTCCTTTTTTAAATCACCATAACCAAACAGGTGAAGCAGAGAGTACAAAAGCATAGAGCCATGTCCTCCAGAAAGAATAAAGCGGTCACGATCCTTCCAATCTGGATCCTTTGGGTTGTGCTTTAAATGCTTTGCCCATAACTCATAGGCTACAGATGCACAGCCGAGCGGCAAGCCAGGATGTCCTGACTTTGCCTTCTGAATCGCATCTGCAGATAATACACGGATCGCGTTTACTGACATTGTATCAATGTTATTCATCTTCGTCTCCATTCCGCGCTTAAGCGCATTTAATTTTGTATTTATGCTCAGTTTACCAGACCATTGCACGAAAATCAAGTTTTTCTTATGTTATCGTAGCTTAATTTGCTGAAGCTCCTCCATTGTCGCCAAATAATAGGTCTTAAACTTGTCGCCCGGAATGACAGTATACAAATTATTTCCAAACTCTCTTGCAAAACGTATTCTTCCTGAAAATGATTGAACCTCGCAATAATCCGCATCATACATGACAATATTTCTCTGCTGAAATGCATAGCCTGTATGAAGTTTATCCTGCTCTGTAACAGCATTTTCATTTCCTTCTGACGTGTAAATATGAAGCTGATAGCCTGTTTTCGCTTCATCACGTACAACAAGACCAAGGTATTCGTTATTATAGAAAATACGCTGAATTTCTCCCTCAACAGCAATATCTTTTCGAGTAATTGCAGTTCTGTTTGACACGTCAAAAAAGCTGATGCAGCAATCTCCAACTGCAAACGCTTTTGTATCACTTAAATAGACAACCTTCGGGACATATGCGCCATTTTCAGAATAATCAAAACTTGCTACTATACGATCTGCAGCTTCTTTTCCCTTTTCAAAATCGTAAAAAGAAATACTGCTTGTTCCAACACCCTCAGAAATTGAGTAGTATGATACAGCTAATTGCTGACCATTTGGCGAAACACTAATGTCAAGCGGATATCCATCAATCTGGAGCGGATTGCGAATCGAAACTGCAAGCTCCTCGCCTGTATTTCGATAATAAGAAATTAAACTCGCATCCTGATCTTCTAACTGAAGCACAGTTACACCTGTCGACGCAATCACTCCCTTTGTGATTATCTGAGATGTAGTTCCGCTTCCAGTGATTCCCGATTTATTACAAATTGCAAAATTTTTTCCTTTTAAATCATAAATCAAAAGATAATCACCTTTGACATTTGCCTTTGGATTGCTCATATCATATGGCGCAGACCACACCTTTGTGCCCTTTTTGTCATAATACGTAGCACCATCTTTATTCATTACGACAATGCCGTCTCCATATGATACGTATCCTGCTGATGACGCATTCGACACATCAGTTCTCCAGCTGACTTCATATGTTTTGTAACGCCACAGCCGTTCTGCCACAAACCACGCCAGCACAACAGCTAACACCAACACTGCAACAACAATTCCTGCGACATTGACTGTTCTTTTATGATCCTCAGCCCAGCTTACTGGTGCACTGCGAACCTTATCGTTCGTAACCATGCTCTGCCTAAGCTGCTTCTTCTTTCTTTCCCGTTGAAATTCACTGTCCCTTGCCATGTACTTTCCTTTCCACCACTGTGCTGACTTTCAAACTCCAGCTGCATCTTACATACAGCTGCACAGTGTCCAAAAAAGTATAACATATCCAAGGGTGTGTGTCAAAGTTCCTTAAAAATTTTCACGGCAAAGTCAGCTCCTGTCCAATATAAATTTTATTTATATCATCAAGTCCATTTACTTCCTTTAACTGCATAACCATCTGTGAGGAACCATAAAATTTTTTACTAATCTCAATCAATGTATCACCAGGCTGAACCGTGTATGAAACTGGACGATTTACTGCTGCTTCTGCTGCCTCACTCGTCCCCTGTGCTGCATTTTCTTCTGTGGGCAGCGTTGGTGCCGCTACCGTTAAAATTTCCTGCGTACTGCTTTCGTTTTCTTCTGATGATGCTGCATCTGATTCTTCATTTTTTGATGCTTCGGTGCTGCTTGTGATACGATACACTGATGCTCCAAGACCATCCTTATAAAACATCATATCTCCAGAAAAAATCCCGCCATTTTGAATAGCTGCCACGTCTTTTTTTTCTGTCTCAGATGAAGAAAGGCTGCTTTCTGGTGTTTTTGCAACTGAAGCTTTTTCTTCACTGCTTTCTGGTATCTTTGTAGCTGAAACTTCAAGCGTATTCTCCGTTTCTTTTAAAGACGCTGACAATGCACCAATGTCATTTTTTGTTGCCGCAATTTGTTCGCTTTCTGATTCAAAAGCAACCTGCTCGCTCTCACCGCTTTTTCTCTCCACGGATGCTCCTACTGCAAGCGCCTGCACAGAATCCTCTTTTTTATTCATCCCTCTTGAAAAAAGGACACCACCTCCTACTAAAATAATAAAAAGAATTGCCGCCCCTGCCTTTACCCATATGCCGTTTTCTGCTGTTAGCTTAGGCGTCTGATTTATGTGTTTTGACTTTTGCGGATGCTTTATATCCTGCTTTTCCTTCATAATCTTTCTAAAATTAAGCGCTGCCTGATCGCTGACATCCTCACTTTGATCCGCATTGCGGCTCAGCATATAATTTTGCATTTCATTATTTTTCTCATAATAAACAAAATACCCCTTCAAATGGAGAATTGTATCTTCTTCCTCCATCCAAAAGCTTTCCTCATCCCCCTTCTTCCAGTACATCAAACAATTTTCCCCAGAAAAAATCTGACGATGTGTTTTTTTTAATTCTTCACCATCTGGAAAATTTTCTTCTGTTCCGCTTATAAACCAGCCACATATACTGCATCCTGGAAAATATTCCTGTATCACTGACAACGTATTATCCCAGACCTGCTGCGTAATCGCTGTTTTTTGCTCATTTTCTTCTTCAGTACTGCCTTGCGCATCCTCTAACTCAACTGCTCCCTTTACAAACCAGCATCTTTTGTTTTCTGTAACCATTTTGCTTCCAAGCAATATACCAGTGCGTACATGCCCTGTACAATTTAATTTACGAATAAATGTATATGCATAGTCTTCCAGATACACTCTAACCCGCTCTTCTTTTTCTGCCATCTGACGAATATTTTTTGGCAGTTTCTTTTCCTCTTCCATATAACACCTCCAGACCAGTTCCATGCAGTTTATGCACGGTATTTTCCATCTTTCTTAGCACATCGTATCACTACAACCGTGCAGAATCTGCCAAAACCGCCTGTCGAATACACATAATCTTTCGACAAGCGAATAAAGCGCTTCTTCCCCGGATAGAATGAAGCAAAGAACGTTTCAGAAAGGCGGTATCTATGAACACAGTCAACTCTCCATCCTATTTTTCGCAAACTGATTTTTCCTCGGAAGGCTTTGCCTGCCGTTTAGCCAATCTTGTTGATTTAAGCCAAAAAAAGAACGGCCACCGACCAATACTTTTCCTTTGTATTGGCAGTGACCGTGTCCCTGGGGACTGTCTTGGTCCTTTAGTAGGTTATAAATTAGAGCGTCTTTGCGATACCATGCAGCATACATTTGTTGTATGCGGATCGCTTGCTCATCCTGTACATGCTGTGAATCTGCGTCAAAAGCTTCATTATGTGAAGCATCTGGGCGACTTTCTCACAATTGCAATAGATGCCTCAATAGGTGCTAAAGAAAATCTTGGCATGCTTTGTCTTTCAAACAGTGCATTATATCCTGGCGAGGGTGTTGCAAAGTCGCTTCCCCCGGTGGGAGAAATCTCTATTACCGGGGTCACAAGCTGCGAAGACAATCCCATTCCATTTCACCGTCAAAGTGTCCCACTTTCTTTCATGATGAATCTGGCTGATGAAATTTATCAGGGACTTTTTACTTTTTTAACAGCTTACTTCCAGACAGTGCCCTATACTGAGTCAATGCCTCTTCAAGCGACAGATCTGCATTCTCCTGACAGAAGGAATCAAACTTATTTAAACGCTGCTTGTACAGCAGATCCTTTCCAAAGACAGGCTCATATTCTTCCTTGAGCTGCTTTTCGATCTGCTCAATCTCTTCCTTCTTATCTGAAAGTTCCTGACGCTTGCTCTCAAACTCCTGCTGCAGCCCTAAAAGCTCATCCTTGTTGGCAGCTGTAATGTCTGCTGTGATCTGATGACGAATTTCGCTTTCAAAATTTTCAAGTGCTTCCTGGCGCTTTTCTACTGTATTCTGCATAACCTGCTGAATACTTGTGATTTTATCATCAAAGCTGCCCAGATTGTAGCCCGTCTCATTCTGACTTTTCTTGATGCGGTTCGTCATCAGCTGCTTGTTCTTATTATTAATGCGGATCTGCTTTCGAAGTTCCTCCACCTCTTCATTTACACCTGCAAACTTCAGCATATACTTGTGAAGCAAATACAAATATACAGTAAATAATGCACCCACATATACAAAAAATGTAAATGCTAGCACAAGACGATTCGAAATTGCCAATGAGAAAAACAATGGAATAAAGAAAATCAAGCCCACACCAACTAAAATATCAATTGTCCAATCTCTGCTGTTTTTAGGGAAAAACAGCATGGAAATCGCACGCTTTTTACATACGACTGGAACTTTATTTTCTTTAAATTTCAGTTCAATCTGTGCCTCTAGCTGCTGATTCTGTTGACTTAGAGGCGCTGTCTCAACCTGAATGCGCTGTGCTATTGCATTGGCCTTTGCCTTTGCACGCTCAGTTTTACATACATCAATCTGGTCTTGATACTGACTCAGCTCACGATCATACGTTGCAGCAATTTCTTCTTTTTTCTTTTTAAGTGCCGTGGTAATTCCCTCTGCCACACTCTTTTCCATGCTGCTGTACGCCTTCTCGCTTTGCTTTAACTCACCAGTCAGGCGTGTCTTATCCTTCTCTGCCTCATCAAGATCATTTAACAACTGCTTCGCCCTATTTACTGTTTTGATTAACTCAGAATCATGAATTGCATCAAGTGTAACTGCTTGACCAAAGACGGATGATTGAGCTTCTCTGGTTGCCTCATCCTCTGGCTTTGCTTCCACTTCCATAGAAGATTCCATTGAAAGTTCCATTGAAGGTTCCATTGAAAGTTCCATTGAACCTTCTTGTGACTCTTCTGTCGATGCGGCATCTAATTCATCCAGTTGTTTTTCTTTAAGCTCAGCCTGCTCTGATTCTTCTGGCTGTTCTTTGGTAAGCTCAGTCAGTTCTGATTCTTCTTGCTGCTCTTGTGCTTCCTCCATCAGTTCTTCTGGCTGCTCTTTTACTTCTTCTAGCTGCTCCTTTTGCTGCACAATTTCTTCCAGATTAACCGGCTCTGCTTTCATATCAGCTGATGTCTCCTTGGATGCCTCACTTGGCACAGCCTGTTCTGCCTGCTGATCAAGCAGCATTTCAACTTCATTAGCTGTTTCCGGAGTATCCGGCTGCCTATAATCGTCCATTTTTACTCCTCCTAACGATGATTATCAAGAACCATTCCCATTTTCGCACTTGCGTTTGAGAATTGTTTTTGTTATACTGACCACAAAACAAAGTCAGTTTTCAATCAATTTACAGTTCCTATAGTTTACTATATACTATTTTTCACTATAGCACAAGTTTTTTCTTTTTAGGAGGTTTTTATGTTTCGCATGTGGGGTAAAGTCTTCGCAGACAACCATCTTCTCAAGGATTTTGTTGTTGAAAATCCATCACTTGATATGACCCGCACCAAAAAGGTGTTCGCAGCACTCGAAACCATCGCTCATGAATTTGATCTGGCTGTCCCAATCTGGCTGCCATCAAACATTTCTGATTTTAAGCGTCACGCCAAAACACGCTTCACTCAGGACAGTTTTATTGAGGTAATCGATTTTGACTATCTTGAAATTCAGATCATTGAAGAAGATTAATTCTTTGCTAATTAATTTCAAGATATCCTAGACAGCCAGTTTATGTTAGCCTTATGACAAATATTGACTTATAATATCATTGATCAGCTGCTCTTCCTTTGGGGAGAGCTTTCTTGTCTGCTGCTTATGTACTTGTCGATCCCCGGATTCCCCCCGGGCCGCCGCAATCTGCGCTAGGCTCTCTTTTAACTCCTCTAACTGCTTTTGATGATCCTTTTCAGGTTCTTCCTTTCTGACAAGCTCTGGGCGGTTCACCCGCTTTTCATTCTCCGCTGACACATTATTTTCTTTCTGTGCACCATCCTTTTTCTGCATAAAAAGATCATCCCTCATTGCTCCTCGTGCTCTGGCTGCTGCACTGCTTCTAACAGCCTCGCGTTCTGGCTGCACAAGCTCGTCTGGCTGCTCCTCACTGATGCCATCTGGCATATCTCTTGCACTTCGCACAACAAGCACATTTTCAAAATAGTGGACAAGTGCTGTTTCAAGAAGATCTTTGTTGGAACTATTTCCCATCAAACCAGAAAGCACAATCATCCCAGCTGCCATCAAACTTCCTCCAGCCAGATACAATACACAATTTTGAACACTTCCTTTATTCAAATAAAGAATCAACGAGGATACGGCACCTATTAGAAATGCTGCTGCCGCACAGTAAATACTGCAATTTTCCCAACTCGTCAGACGTGTTCCTGCTATACGATACTGCTGCTGCATTTTACTTACAAATGCTTCTGTATTTTTTATTCCGCAATTCATCCTATAAATGCTCTCGTACTTTGTCTTCATCTGCTGCAGCTGCTTGTCCTTTGCCGCTGCCAGATTATCAGATTGTCGAATCAAACTTTTGTAACAACGGTTTGCTGCAAATCTGCTGATAACTCCAATCACACAAACTGCCGCCATAACATACAGGATCATTCCCTGTTCCAGGTAATTTAACATACCATCGCCCCTTTCCGCCGAAATTTTCAGATTCATTTTCCGGTCTCCTAATTCATACACTAGCATAGAATTGCAAGCTTGTTAAGACAGAATCCATCGCACTTTTTTACCTCACTCACACTTTTTTTCCATATATCTGATACTTTTTTCTTTTCCTTTTATTTTTTGATGTTATCTATTTTTTGTGAATGGACATCAACCCGCGTTTATGCTATACTGTCTGCAAAGACGCTGCTAGCTTTTGCTTCATGCGTTAAAAAACATTTTTGAAATATAAAGGAGGCTTTTTTATGACAAGTTACACTCCAAAGGGCGTATGTTCCCGTCAAATTAATATCGAGGTTAATGGTGATACTATCGAGTCCGTTCAGTTCGTTGGCGGCTGCAATGGCAATACTCAGGGTATCTCATCTCTTGTTAAGGGTATGAAGGTTGATGAAGTAATCGCCCGTCTCGAAGGAATCAACTGCAACGGCCGTGGAACTTCATGTCCGGATCAGCTCGCAAAGGCATTAAAGTCTATTAAGGGTGAATAAAATGAAAAAAATATTATTGACTGGCGGCGGTACCGCCGGTCATGTTACACCAAACATCGCTCTTTTGCCAGACCTTAAAGCAGAAGGCTATGACATTCATTACATAGGCTCCTATGAGGGAATGGAAAAGAAATTGATTACAGCACAGGGCATCCACTATGACGGAATTGCCACTGGAAAATTTCGCCGCTATCTAAGCGCAAAAAATCTCACTGACCCATTTCGTGTTATCAAAGGTTTTCAGCAGGCTAAAAAGCTGATCCGTGACTACAAGCCGGATGTTGTCTTCTCCAAAGGTGGTTTTGTTGCCGTTCCTGTTGTGCTTGCAGCTGGTCACTATCATATTCCTGTTATCATTCACGAATCAGATATGACACCAGGCCTTGCAAACAAAATCTGTATGAGAACTGCTAAAAAAATCTGCTGCAACTTTCCTGAAACAGTTAAGCTTCTTCCGGCTGATAAGGCTGTTCTTACTGGAACACCAATTCGCCGTGAACTGTTAAATGGCTCAAGGGATGCCGGCTTTGCTTTTACAGGACTTAGTGACGACAAGCCGATCCTTTTGATGATGGGAGGAAGTACTGGTTCACGTGCAGTTAATGCCGGTCTTAGAAGTGCTCTTCCTCAGCTTCTTAAGGAGTTTCATGTCATTCATCTGTGCGGCAAGGGAAATCTTGACAGTACACTTGCTCAGCCAGGCTACATTCAGTATGAATATATTTCTGATGAGCTTAAAGATTTGTTTGCAATCTCTGATATTGTGCTTTCACGTGCAGGTGCTAATGCCATTTGTGAGCTTTTGGCACTCAAGAAGCCAAACATTCTTGTTCCGCTTCCAGCAGCCGTAAGCCGTGGTGATCAGATTCTGAATGCAAACTCCTTTAAAAAGCAAGGTTTTTCCTATGTACTTGAAGAAGAAAAGTTAAATGCTGATACACTGATGGCAGCTGTTCACGAAGTTTACAACAATCGTGATTCTTACAAAAAGGCGATGGCCACCAGCAATCAAAGCAATGGCGTAGATATTGTAATCAAGCTAATTAAAGAATTATCGTAAAAAAAAGGCAGAACTCCAATTGTGGAATCTGCCTTTTTTCTTGAAATCATGTCTTCTTTATGTTTATAAAAAACTGCTTTTCATGATGCGTAAAACCTTCAATAATAAAAGTTTCTTTTTAATCTTTAAGCGCTTCTCTTAATTTTGCTCCCTGCTTTTCGAGTTCCTCTCTCTTTGCTGGCTTCGGATCCCATGAGACCATGTCTTCTCCGCCTGCATATCTTGGAATCACATGCATATGGAAATGCATAACAGTCTGTCCTGCTGCCTCACCATTATTCTGAACTAAGTTAAAGCCCTCACATCCAAGACCTTTCTTCATTGCCTTTCCAAGCTTTGCAGCAACTTTAAGAACATTTGCGGCATATTCATCGCTGATCTCTGTTACATCCTTAAAGTGCGCCTTTGGAAGGATTAATGTATGTCCTGCAGATGCCGGACCTAAATCAAGAATTGCGCGAAACTGCTCATCCTCATAAACAGTCTCTGATGGAATCTCACCTGCTGCTATTTTACAAAAAATACAATTATCATCTAACATAATTAAAACCTCTCTTTCGGCAAATATTTATGCCATTTTCTTTTGTACCCAGTATACTCATTTTTTTGATAAATTACAAGAGCACAAAATGTCGTTACATTTTTCTTGAGACAATCTATAAAAAATGATATATCTAACAGGTAACAATTTAAAGCTGTAATGGAGGTGCTTATGAACGATCAAACCTATTTTCTTGCCAATGCCGCCCATGAACTTCAAACTTTGCTTTCTTTGCTGTGCAGCAGTATTCAGGCTATTGAAGCCGCGCATCCTGAAGTTAGATGCTATCGTTATTGGCCAGAGCTCTCCTCTGACTGCCGCTTAATGACTAAGCTTCTTCGTGATCTGACAGATTACAGCATGTCTGACCAACTGACGAAACAACGCAGTGATCTGTGCAATTTACTGCGGCGGGCTTATTTATCATGTCTTCCTTTAACCGAGGGAACGAACAAAACACTTACATATACAAGCCGCGTCTCATGCGCCTACATGCCTCTCGACTCCCCAAAAATGATGGAAGCACTTTTAAATCTGATTGTCAATGCACTTGATGCCATATCTGACAATGGAAACGTTCAAATTATTCTTACAAAATCAAACGAACAATTTGTCGTATCTATAACAGATGATGGCTGCGGGATTGCACCCAAACAACTTCTTACTATTTTCCATCCTTTTACTACCACAAAACCAGATGGTACTGGGCTTGGCCTTCCAGTTGCCAAACGTATTATTGAAGGACATGGCGGTCATATACGCGTAAGCTCTGCTCCAAATCAGGGTGCCACCTTTACATTCCTTCTGCCTTGCGTTTTTTCATCTGACAAAAAATAATAATGCCGCATACAAAACCTATTATAGCGCCCACTATATGTGCGCAATTGTTGACACCACTTTCGGCAAATCCATGATATAAAGTGAAAAACATCATGAAAATAAGCTGCCGAAGCGTAATTTCTTCAAAATGACCTTTTGACAATAAAACAATACATAGTAAAAGACCTGCGATTCCAAAAATTGCACCAGATGCACCAGCTGTCGCTACAAGCAAATCCCCCTGATGCACATACCACCAGACAGATGCCGCATTTGCGCCAATGCCACTGATTAAATATACACCAAGAAAACGCCACTTTCCAATACAGCGCTCTGCCAATGCACCAAGATACAAAAGAACAAGCATATTGTTAAATAAATGATCCCATCCAAAGTGAAGAAAAACGCTTGTAACAAGACGCCACCACTCTGGCTTTTGAACAAACTCACCAATTTGCAGTACCATCATATTCATCAATGCCGATTCTTTTCCTCCAATCTCACCGACTGCAACGATGCATTGAATCAAAATATTAAGAATCACCAACATCAACGTAACCTCTGGTATTCTGTTAATTGCTATTCGTTTTCCATTAAAACGATCTGAAAAACGTTCCTTTCTAATCAGGGTAGCATAAAGATCACAAAATTCAGACGGCTGTCCGTCAAAAATCACTGGCTGTCCAGCGTCATCTATAAACCACCTTGGGTAAAAGCCTGTTACAAGCTGCTTTGAAATTGAAAAATCATCTGACAGCACAAGTGCAAGAAATTGACACTCCAGCTGTTTTTGCTCTCTAACCTTCTGTGCTGTATAATCAACTACCCTATCA
Source organism: Anthropogastromicrobium sp. (assembly GCF_037349415.1). Classification (NCBI taxonomy): domain Bacteria; kingdom Bacillati; phylum Bacillota; class Clostridia; order Lachnospirales; family Lachnospiraceae; genus Anthropogastromicrobium; species Anthropogastromicrobium sp. The sequence goes on along the minus strand of NZ_JAXWCK010000053.1, from coordinate 11,147 downwards.
ATTCTCCACGGATCGGCTGCCAGCTTATTTGGATCATCGAACAAACAAACTGCATACAGCTTCGTATCCTCTTTGATCCATACACCACAAGGAAAATTTGCTGCAGCAATATTCGTATACCCACCACGCTTCAGCTTTTTTTCCACAAATTCGCGCACCAATTTTTGATCCACCCTTATCACCTCGTTGTACTTAACAAAAGCTACAATTCACAGGACACATATTTGAATGAACTGTAACTAGCAAAATTCTGTCAGTCAACTTTATCATTAGAAATAAGATTTGTCAATGTTTTGGCTTTAATATCCAATATGCCATAAATGCTGCTGCCACTGCCGCCACGACTATGAAAATCCCAGCAGCTGCAAGCAGATTTTTATTGATGAGATCTAACAAAAGCAAACGCTTCCCTGCTGTAAAAAACACATATCCCAAAATAACCATAATTAATAATATGCCAACAACTGTAACTGACGATTTTTTTTGCTTGCATTTTGTTTTTTCCCTCTTAGGTGAATCTGACACTTGCTGCACATTTTTATATTGTTTTTCCTGCTGTATTTTCTGTTGTTTTTCCTGTTCACTTGCACCAGAATCAGTCTGTTTAGAATCGCTCTGTCCACATTCTTGGTCTGTTATTTGCTTATTAATTTGAGAACTTATCTGCACAGAAGATACTTTAGAATCACAAGAATCATTTGTGGCATTCTCTAACCGATCTTTTATGCATCCAACAATTACACTGATTGATAAATTTTCCCGAAGGCTTTCCTGAAAGAGTCCATATGCCAGTTCTAAGCTTCTTCTATCATCATAATCAATATGATCAATCAAAAATCGACATAATACATTTACAGACTGATGCAACGGCATATGCTGATATGGATAATAGCAAAATCGAATACGTTCTAAGCTTTTCGACACATATATATACTGAGGTTCAAGTAATATTCCTTCTCCGTCTAGCAAATAACGCCCTACCTCTGAAACTGCACTGCAAAACTGCAATAGAAGTGACACCATCTCATCATAGGTGATCTTTCTGGCATCAAGAAATTCCGGTAAGTTTTCTAATGATGTAATCTCATAGCTAAGCGTACTTTTTCCATTCATTTGCTGAACATGTACAGGTAAAAATCCATTGATCCTATTGTTAATCAGCATTGACAACCTATAATCTGATCTGGCTTCCTCGTCTGTCTCTATCATCATATACTGATAATCAAGCCTTCGGCTGTATGATACTTCCATTTGTGCCATTATATCACCCCCTGTAATGAATTTTTATTGCTTTTCGTAAAATGTTCAATCTTCAGCTGATATTTCTTTAGAATCTGACGCTGTTTCTTTATCCCGCTTGATTCCTCTTACCAGTCTGATAAACTCCTCCTGCTTTGATTCATGTACCTGCACTTGTCCTGTAATTTCTGTTGGTGTTCCCCATAAACGCATCAGGGCAAAAAAAGGAAGACGTATTGGTGCCTTATATGTAATCTTAACCATTCCAGGTCCTGCCTTCACCAAAAATGATGGCATATCACAGGCAAATAATTCACCTTCTATATGCGTATTTGCATATTCACAAATTATATCCTGGTTTGCCGTATTCTGCGAGATCCGCCATAAAAGCCCTTTTTCCTGAAGTTCTTCCCAAGAAAAAGCTCCATCTTTCATACTACTGTTTTCTGTCACCAAAAGCATCGCTTTTTGCGCTGTATGCCACGATACTTCCTCTAACACTGCTTTATCATGAGTGAAAAAACCATAATAAATACACATAAAAACAGCCATGAGAACTGTCATCATAATCAAGCTGGCCTCCACAGTAAAGCTTGCTTTTTCCCGAAATAAAAGCTTCTTTTTGATCAGAATAACAATCTTTTTCTTTTCCTGCTTCACAAAAACACCTCTTTCTCGTAAAGCTAACATTCGCAGTCCGGTTTTACTACTTGCTTATAAACGCAGTATATATCAGACAATTGATGCAAATTGAGACAAGCAGCCAAGGAACAAATGGTATTTCTTTTTGGTAAACATGTGTTATAAAAACTCTTTGCATCAACTGTGCACACAGACAAAGAATACTGCCTACAAATAAAATTTCCAGCCCTATTTCCACCCCACAGCCCGCTCCAAGCAAAAATATGCAAAGTACATCACCCATTCCAATGCCTTTACTAAAACGCGCCAAAAGCCACACTATCATCCCTGGAAATAAGCAAAACACTAAATCAAGGATTTCGCATCCACAAAAGAAATTCCAAATCATTGCAATAACTGTACATCCAATCAGCCAGCACACAGATACATTATGAAATAACAAATCAGTTGCCGCTGGAAGCAAAAAGCATAAAATAATAAAAATCCACCTTGCCTGCGTCATGATTTTCCTCCATCATCCTGTTTGGCACAGCGGCTGCAGCAGTGACGATCTGAAACCTCTGAAAGCTTTACTGACTTTACATTTCTTCTTAGCGCCGCACAATTTGGATCTGTGTGAAAACGATTTCCACTTGATGTAATATACACCCAAAAACCACTTCCGCCTTTTTCGCATCTGTCACATGCATAATACTTGCTGCCATCATCACTGCGGTAATTGACTACTTCATTATGACGGATCTGTTTCACAGAAAGCTTCAGATATGAACAGTCCAAACTTGTATGGTACACACTTCCTGTTTCCGTAATATACACAATTGGGTCTTCCTTAGTCTCATCTTCTATCTTATCGCCATCTTGCGATGGTGCTTTATTTCCGCTCCATACACGCTGACACTCCCGCTGTGTAAATAAAAGTGAACCGAAATTTCCCGGAAGAAACGGAACTCTCACGCGATATGTTACGGTAAGATCTAAATTTCCATCATCATCTGGAAAACGAGAACCAAGTACGGTCAGTCCATCACTTCCTCCTATAATCCATGAACGATCTAAAATTTCTCTTCCCACTGAATACAGAAGCTTTTGTTTTAAATAAACTGCTGTAATTCCACCTTGAACTATCAGCGTGGTCACATCCTCTGCTTCTTCACCGCCTACATCTTCTGCCTCATTTGGCTCTTCAAGCAAATAATAATATCCAGCAGCACTTGTAACTGAATCCTTCATTCCCTGCTGAATTCGCGTCTGTATCTGTATAACCTCAAAAAAAGACATAAGCGCCATAATAACACTAAGAAAAATAGGCAGCACTATACTGGCTTCAACAGTCAGCGAACCGTTACATTGCTGGCAGCCGACTGAAAAACAAAATGATCGATACCTGGATTTTTTTTTGAATGCTTTTCTATGATCAACTGCCAGCCTCATGGTACACCACCTTTCTTTATTTTAATTTTAATCTAATACATACGGCTTTGTTCGCACGAAATCTCATATCCAGACCCAGCAAAACAATAAAAAATCGGCGCCGCCTTCATACTTGCCTTAACCTGTACAGCTCCCAAACAATCCGCCATCGAAAAATCAGGATTTTTTTCTCTCATTCTAAGCTGAATGACATCCATTGTATGGTAGCGTCTATCACTTCGCCCTTGCGCATACAAAAGAAGGCGTAAGTATTCATCATATGACAGTCCATTATTCTCTTTTGCTGTTAAAAACAAATCTCCATCCAAAAAATCTGCGATCTGTGAAAACTCCAATGTCCAACTTTCTGAGTTTTTAATAATAGGAATATTGCCTCCGCTTAGCAATGTTCTTACATCAACTATAGCCTCAGCAAATGACCAACCTGCAATCATTGTAAACTGCGTCAGCTTAATGGCAGGATATACGCCAGTCCAACCAACAAGAGTAGTTGCCGCTGTCTCTGCCTGAGATGATAAGACAGGATCCTTCCATGCAGAAAATAAATTCAGTCCCTCTCTCATTAAAAGAAGTGAATTTACTGTTGATTTTAAATTTTCCTTATCACTTGTTTTGCCATTTAGTATATATTCTAGCTCATATGCCATTTTATTTGTCTCGCCTGTACTTGTAAAACTGCGGCAATGCTCTAAAAGATATTCTGTAAACAAAAAACTTTCTTCCATTTCACTAATCGCAGAGTGATACCATGTAAAATTTACAGTTCTCCACTTTGATGGAAGATCCTCTGCCTCAATAACATATCCTGATGCAGCCTGATCAAACGGCAGTACAAAATTCAGCCAACCATCTTCCTTGAGCTTTTCTAATTTTTCAAGCCAGCTTTCTTCTATCGCTTCCTCATACTTCTTCTTTTCTTCATTCGTTTTTTCTAAAAACTGCTCATCAAAACTTTCTTGTTCCAGTTCCTGCTGCTCTTTTGCCATTGTCTTCGCATCATCACCCATTTCCAGCTCTTCAAGCTGCTCTTGTACTTTTTCAACCGCAATTCCAAGTGTGCGGTATTTCATAAATTCCAGTACGCTTCTGGCAAATAATTCTCCTTCATTTTCAATGACCGAAACCGTATTTTCAATCTCTGCAGTGCTGCTTGTTCCTCTATATAGATTCCCAGATAAAAGCAAATGGTCTTGTTTTGGATTTGCGTTCATCGTCAAATATTTGCTTACAACCTCCTCTATATCTTGATTATTACTTAATTCATTTTCATTTAAAAGCATTAAATCAAATTCATTAAGTAATTCACGATCATACATAGAAAATAATGAATCCATTGCAGAGTCTGTAGCACAGACCAGGCGCTGACGAAGTCCAAATATCCTCGTATGCTCTGTCATCATCATAATAAATCCAATAAATAGTACAAGCAGCAGCGATAAAAATACAGTTATACTGGCTTTCTCATGTAACCTTTTCATCATCCATACAATTCACTTACTGTACTATTTACATGACTAAAAATTCCAGTTACGATAGCGGTAAGCTGTTCTCTAAAAATTACAACAATTGCCAAAAGCACTACAAGAACTAAGATCACCTCAACAGTAGTAACTCCCTTTGTATTATTTCTAAATCTTCTAATTTTCTTCACTGCGCCATCAGTGATACGACAAAAAACCGTATGTTTTTTAATTCCTTCCATCGAAATATACCTCCTTCCGTAATTCTTTATTTTTAATCACTACATACTCATAAATGCAGGTATCATTACTATAGCCATTACTAATCCAAGCAAAAGAAACATCGGAAACAACATTTTGGTTTCCATACGCTCACCATCCTGTATTGCCTGGTTTTTTCTCTGTTCTAACGCCTGTGTCAGTTCTTGATCAAGCTGCTGCTCTAATCCCGATATTCCTTGACGCAAATTCTGTTCAAGGCTGCTTCCTAACTTCAAATAGCAGTGTGCTCTGCACCTCCTTCCAAATGCACCATATGCGGCTGCTTCATTTACACCTGCCTCTATTTGATTTCGGGTAACAAGCATTTCTTCAAACAGATAACGTTGATATCCCTTGCATTTATGCTGTGTTTCTTCATATTCTGCAGTCAAACGATTCCATGCCGTGCGTACATTTAATCCACACTGAATCATCAATCCTAACTCAAACACAAAATTAGGATAATCAGCTATCAGCTGTTTATTTCGATTCTCAAATGCTTCTTTCCTTTTTTGCCTTGCAATTTCATATAAAACAAACGGCAATATTAAAAATAGCGCTGGCATCAGGCGGATCGGCTGTGTTTGCACTGTTTTATAGGTTAACTTCTTTCCTTCTATATTTTCAGGAAGCGTCACTATAGACTTTGTTTTCGTATTATTATTTTCATCCTTTAACTGTTTTGTCAAAAGCATCATATAATACTGCGCATCCTTCTTTGGCATCATCAGTCTCACATCAAGCGTGTAATACTGTTCATACATAGAATAAGATAGCTTTACCTGAAGCTGAGCAGTAACACCTTCTGGAGGGATATCTTGTATTTGAATCACGCCAAAATCATCCAAAAGTTCTGGAGTTAAGCTTTTCCACGCCACACGTATTCCATAAATTGTGGAAGAAACGAGAGAAAGATTAGTCTGAACATTTTCAAGTGATTCATTTTCTCCTAAAATCTGTTCTTTTACTGAATCAAATGCATCATCAAACACAGCCATCATACCTTGTGTCTCTGGTTCTTTTCCATCTACACTTACGTGAATGGTCTGATCTCCCTCTTCTAAACCTTCCACTGTCAAACTATAGTCTTTTGTCTGTCCAAACTCCGGACGCTCTAGCTCTGTTTTTTGTATTTGTGTATCTGGAAGAAATGAAACAGCAATTCCAAGCACACTCGCAAAAAATAAACATATCCAGAAATTTACCATCTGCCTTGCGCCTTGAAGCTGCAGCTTTTTCTTTGCATCCTCTCTTACATATAAGGCTTTTGCCCACTCTCTTTCTTCTTCATTTTGAGCTGGCTGCTTCTTTGATAGCAAATCATAAATCCACAGTCCCATTGGAAATAAAAACCGTAACCATTCTTTTTTGTTTCCCTCACTCAGAATGTTGTCAATTGTTTCCTTTTTATAATTTCGTTTCCATACAGCAATTACTACTAATCCCACCATCAGACAACTAAAAAACAACGCCATGCAGCACACCTCCCTATTATTGCCTTTCAGCAACTTCATTCTTTCTTGTTTTAGTTACAGCATCCTTAATTACAGACTATTCTAGTCTCGTTATCCTCTCAGAAAGAAGATATGCCGTTATATAAATAAAAAGGCACACTGTCATAATCATCTTTCCTGTCGTCGTCTCATACATTACACTAAGCAGCTGCGGTGATGTAACAGATAAATATAAAAGGATTCCAACTGGCATCAAATTCATAATCTTTTGTTCTAGCTTTTTCCCTGCAAGCATTGTCTCGATCTGAGACTGCGTCTGCACTTTCAATACAAGCTGACTAGCGATTTTCTGCAAAATAAATGGCATTGATGCACCACTTCTCTTAGCAAGCGCAAAAGCTTTTGCAAATTCTTTTACTTCTTCTATCTCACATGCATCTGCAAACGACAGCCATACCTGCTCAGCAGGTTCTCCCAAACTCATTTTTGTAAGCATTGTCTGCATAACCTGAACCATATAAGCAGTTTCTCCTTCCATCATAGATAGCTGCTCAGAAGCCTCCTGCATTGCATTTTCTGCTGAATGGCCAGTCCTAAATGCACCAGATAACAATTGAATTAATTCTTGAAATTCGCGTCTGATACGCTGTATTTGCTTTTCATGCAGCGATTTTCTAATCCATCGAAAGAAAAAATAAATAAACGGTAGCATTGAAATAAATCCTGGCAAAAAATCATGATAAAAAATATAAGTAAGCCCTAACCAGCCTGCTGCTCCCACAGCTCCATACAAAAGCTTCTCCTTAAAGCCTAATACCTCAGGAAGACAATACAATTCCTGCGCTCTTAAGTTTTTCGCAGTTTTTAAGTGAATGAACCGCCTCGAGTTTTCCTGTGATCTTTCCATCCACAACCCCCGTTTCCTGAAATTGATACAGTACAGACAGTGTTACATTTCCTTTTTCGTCAAGACCAGTAACTTCCTGAATAGAAAGTACCTTTCGGGAACGATCTCGTAAACGCCCCAAATGAATTACAATATCAATTGCCGAGGCAATTTGTCCCCTTATTGCTGCAAGCGGAAGCTCCACTCCCATCAAAACCATTGTCTCAAGACGTGTCATCATATCCTGTGCACTATTGGCATGACCCGTTGAAAGTGAACCATCATGACCAGTATTCATCGCTTGAAGCATATCTAGCGCAGCCGCATCTCGTACCTCTCCGACAATAATACGATCAGGACGAATACGCAGACTATTTCTAATCAAGTCCCGAATTGTCACTTCATATTTTCCTTCCTGGCTTGCATTTCTTGACTCTAATCGAACCAGATTTTGGATATGATATAAACGAAGCTCTGCGGAATCTTCTATCGTGACAACACGCTCCTGATCAGGAATATACTCCGCAAGTGCTCCCAAAAATGTAGTCTTTCCTGAACCGGTTCCTCCTGATATAAATATATTGTAGCGTGCTCGCACCAGATTCGCTAAGAATTGCGCTACATCCTCTGACAATGCACCCCATTTTATTAGTTGGTGCATATCAGGAGGATGCTTTGCAAATCGCCTGATCGTAAGAATCGGACCATTGAGCGCGATTGGAGGAAGAATAATATTTACTCGTGATCCATCCTCAAGGCGAGCATCTGCCATTGGATTTGCCTCATTTACCCGGCGATTTACTTTCGCTACAATTTGCTGAATCACATCCTCTAATTTCTCCTGCGATGAAAATGCCTTAGGAAAACGAACTAACTCACCTTGCTTTTCCACATAAATCTGATCATAACCATTGACCATGATCTCTGTCACTTCCGGGTCATCTAATGCCTCACTTAATACATCCAGCCTTCGAAATGAATCATACAATGCCTGTCTTAGCTGCGTCAAAACCCGCACTGAAAATTGTTTTCTGTACTGCGGCATCATCAAAACCTCATCAATGCTTGCATACAATTCATCATCTGTCAGCTCTCTTGTCATATCAAGCTGCTCCACTACTTGGGTACGCAACAATCCAAAAAGATTTTGCCGTTGTTTTTCATCATCTTCATTACTGTTTCTTTGACCTTTCAGCGAAAACAGCTCCTCATCGCATTTTTTCATTTTATTTACCACTCGATCTTTATTAAATTGCGCACATAATCTCCTGCTTCTCCCCACAGAGCGTATTCTAACCGTTCCTTCATTGTTCCATTTTGCACACACTGAGGTAGCGTTACAATCTGCATACGCTGCAAAAACTCATCACTGCCATTTTTCTCAAGCCAAAGCTCAAAACGTCTTTGCTGATCTTTTGCCAAACGTTCTGAAAGCACTGGCACATATAGCTGAGAACACATCGAAAACATTGAATCTGCAAGCCACAGCTTTGATCCAATATCTAAAACAATCGCTGCGTATTCTGTCTCCTGCGCAATTTTTAAAATCAACTGGCTCCATTCTTCTGGCTGTATTGCACATAGATCCTCTGGACAATTCATTCCGGTAAGCACATCAACTCCATGCCAATGTGATACAAGTACTGGCAATTTTTCCTTTAATTTTTGTCTTTGCCAGTAAAAATAGGCATCTGATAGCGTTCCTTTTTCACCTTGCTCCTCTGATATATTCTCTTCCTCATCCCAAAACGGCAATTCATCAAAACCGATATATAAGACTGACCGCTTGCGCGCCAACAGCTCCCCAAGCAAAAGAGAAAATGTTGTCTTTCCACATCTTCCTACTGGAGAATACACACCGTATATAGGACACGATTCCTGCATTACTGGACTGTCCCGTTTGTCATGATCACTCATACGCTGCATCAATTGATTTAATAATTGATCCGTAGGCTGATATTTATAAATATAGTTTTCCTTATGATCACGTGCCTGCTCTTTATGTTCAGTTAAATATAAAACATCCTGCGTTTTCACAGACATCTCTCCATACGATTCCAAACTGCTTTCTTCAGAAAGAAGGAGAAGCTGCGGTGTATGCCCCTGCAGATAATCTGACAGCTTATCTGCCTGCGAAAATACCTGCAATTCAAATGGCATATTTTCCTTGCGGTTCACATATTCTGCAAGATTTTTTCCATACACCTCTTCCTGCTCATACATTGCCACTACCTTTTTCATATGCACACTTTCTCCTTTCTTTTTCACTGGTATTTTTACCACTAAAATTTCATTCATAATAAATTAAAATTTACTGATGAGCACATTTTAACAGATTGATAGTTAAAGTCAATGTTTTTTCTATTTATTTAATAATAAGTATCCGTATTGTATGTATAATGCATATTGTGTGAGTTTATATTTTTACTTTTACGCAAAAAAAGCCTTACCTACCCCAACATTTTAGAGTAGAAAGGCTTTTTAATTTTACATTATTTTTAATTATATTCTCGAAAAATTGCATCCGATGCAATTTTATATTCTCTCACAGAGTTAGACTTTTTAATCTGTTTCAATAGCTTAGGCGATGCCTGGATACCATTTCCCAGATAAACCCATAACTCTTTCATCTTAAACAAAACATTGCGATCTCCTGACATCTCCTCACAATATCCGTCTAAAATCGCATCATGAAATTTCTTCAATCGCTCAGATGACAGCGTTTTCTCCACGTTCCTTTTTTCGCTAACGCCTTCTTCCATTTCATGATTAATCTCTTCTGCAAGAGCAGGATTCATAAGTAAGCCACGACCTAGCATAACACCTTTTGTCTGTATCCCAAGACCACCCTTTATTTCATTCCACTTATCCACAAAATGAATATCTCCATTATAAAAAATTGGGGATAAACTATGCTCTTTTGCATACTGATAAGCATCCATATGAGGATAACCTTTATAAAAATCCTGTAGCAAACGAGGATGAATAATCAAATGATCAATTGGAAACTGGTTAAACAGTGTTAATAACTGTGGCCACTCCTCCTCTGATGAAATGCCAATCCTTGTTTTTACAGAAATCTTCATTCTCGTTTTTGAGTATATCTGATCCAAAAATTTGCTTAACTCTTCTGGATATGCTAAAAAACCTGCCCCACGTCCTTTTGCAGTTACTGTCCCAGACGGACATCCTAAATTGAGATTCACCTCTCGATATCCGTATTCATACAATTGCTTTTCAATTTCCAAGAAGTCATCAGCACGATTGGTCAGAATTTGCGGAATTACATGCATTCCCTCATTATGTTCTGGCAACACATCATGACGTTCACGACTTCCTAATTTCTTATTTGAAATAAATGGCGTATAGTAGGTATCAAGCGGTGCAAAATATGCATGATGCGCCCTACGATAGACATAACCTGTCAATCCTTCCATAGGTGCCATTGAAATCTGATACTTCATGAAATTTATCTCCTTCTTACTTTTATTTAGGTTCACGGGACGCCCATTCACAAAACCCACACTCCGTGCTCTCGCTGCTTCGCAGCTTCGTTTTGTTCTTTGAAGTGGACTAGTAAACAAAAAAGCTACCACTTTTCAGTGATAGCTAAGCAAATAGCGGAAGGGAGATTTGAACTCTCGACACCACGGGTATGAACCGTGTGCTCTAGCCAGCTGAGCTATTCCGCCATATTATAAAGGCATTTCTGTACCTTCAAAACTGCACACAAACTTTTCATCCAAACCTATTACCATTTCCTACCCTGACCTT
>NZ_JAXWCK010000052.1:0-42488 GCF_037349415.1 Anthropogastromicrobium sp. | reverse complement strand
TAAAGGTGATTCAGAAATATAAGCGAAAAAAACGTTTTGGAAGATCCATCAACCGCCGTGCACCTGCAAGATTTCTGCTAGAATTGAAAAGAAAAGCGGAGGCAGTTGGAGGTGTCTATGCAGAAGTGGATACAAAGGAATTTAAGGCAAGCCAATACAACCATGTAACGGATACTTATGAAAAGATTCCGTTGTCACAAAGAGAAAAGGAGATTGGAAATAGAAAGGTACAGAGAGATTTATATTCGGCATTTTTAATTCGAAATGCAGATTTGGATTTTAAACATCCCGACAGAGAAAAATGTGAGTATGAATTTGAACATTTTGCAAACTTGCAGGATCAGTTGATTTTAAAAATGAAGGAAAGTGGATTGTCGATGAGACAATGTTTTGGATTTTAAGAACATACATAAGGCTTCGGCATAGGTCTTTTGCTGAGAAAGTAGTACACGACGTATGAAATCCCATCAGCATAAATCCTGAATACTGTGGCTATATTTCAGTCTATAGGGCTGGATGACGCTACAAGAATCTAAGGAATCCCACGGTTTTAACCGTGGGAGTATGTCAATGTAAAATCAAACCCTGTACTGCCCATTCTCTCAGTAAGTCTGTCATCCACAAAATACCATCCCCTGGTTCATCTATTTCAATCGGTTCTTCTGCTGGCTCAATGCTTACTACAAAACTAAATAATGCATTCTTTATATCTGGCTCATCTGTCTGTGTCAAAAGCCCTTCCGTCTCACCGACAACTGGAGAAAGATCTTCAATTCCCCATTCCTCTTGAAGTTTGTCTGGAATCTCTGCCTCAATTGTCACTTCAAATGCATATGTGCCTGCTGCGCCATCCTTTCCCACACAGATTGATGCATTAACTTCAAGACCTTTTGAAACTGCATTCTCAAACTGCACAGCTAATGGTTCTTTCTCATCATCTTCATGCGAACAAAATGTAGTCTGAAGAGTATCAAATATCTGCTTTTTCTTTTTATCCTGATCAAAAGCATTTTCTGGATCAGCTTCTTTCATTCCTTCTATTACTGCATCCACATATGGTGTAAGAAGTGGCTCCCAGTCAACGACAAATGTTTTATCTAACTGTTCCTGCTCAATCTGCATATCGATGCGCTCCAAAAGCTGCCCTATCTGATCATTTTTCAGATTAATTGTGTAGGAGCCTGCATCATGTGCCGCCGCAAGACCTGAAAACACCCCTATTAAATCATCATATTTAAACTCATCCAGACCTATTGAAGAACCTACCAGACCAATCCAGTCTTCTGTAAGTGAATCTGCTGCCTGCAGCACATTCTCATTCTCTTCCTCGTCAATGCGGTTCTCCTCTGTCAGTTCCGATATCATCTCTTTAACCGATTCTGTATTTAAATATGCCTTTGTGCCAAACACGCGAAGTACATCCTCTGATACAAAATCAAAAAATGTTCCATCACCATTTGGTGCACTTAAATACAGCATGTCCACAGATGCACTGTCTGGCGTCATACGGATCGTCATTCCAGCCGATACTTCCATATCACCAAGCGTCATCGATGCCGAAAGCATCTCAGTTCCCTCTGCTATCTGCCGTGCCTCTGTGATCATATCTGCAATCTTTCTTATTCCACCCGTTTCCTCTTCTGCAAAAGTATTCTGTGCCGTGCTGACAAAAATCACTGTCCCTGCCGCAAACAGCATCATTCTTTTTCTCATGAAACGTTCCCTCCATACACTATATGTTGCCACTTTCATTTCCAACATTACTCTCCTGCATTACACAGCTTTATCATACCCATACTACCATACTACGCCCTTTTTTGCAAAGATATTACGCTTACAAATATCTTACATTTTACAACACGCGTTATTGTTGACTGGTTTCTTTTGATATGGTATACTATACACAATTAGACGGACATATTTTTGTATGTTCCGTCAAAAAATTTAAGGAGGTTTTTTTACCATGGATATGTCTTCTTTTTCTCTGGAAGGTAAGATTGCGCTGATTACTGGCGCTTCCTATGGTATCGGTATGGCTATCGCTAAGGGTATGGCTGCTGCCGGTGCTACAATCGTATTTAACGATATTAAGCAGGAGTTAGTTGATAAGGGTCTTGCTGCATACGAAGAAGCTGGAATCAAGGCTCATGGCTATGTTTGTGACGTTACTAATGAGGATGCTGTAAACGAGCTTGTTGCAAAGATCGAGGCTGAGGTTGGTGTAATCGACATTCTCGTAAATAATGCTGGAATCATCAAGAGAATCCCGATGTGCGAGATGACCGCTGCTCAGTTCAGACAGGTCATCGATGTTGACTTAAATGCTCCGTTTATCGTAGCAAAGGCTGTTATTCCGAGCATGATCAAGAAGGGTCATGGAAAGATCATCAACATCTGCTCCATGATGTCTGAACTTGGACGTGAGACCGTATCTGCTTATGCAGCAGCTAAGGGTGGCTTAAAGATGCTAACCAGAAACATCTGCTCTGAGTACGGTGAGTACAACATTCAGTGTAACGGTATTGGACCTGGCTACATTGCTACTCCGCAGACCGCTCCGCTTCGTGAGATTCAGCCAGACGGTTCCCGTCATCCGTTTGACCAGTTCATCATTGCCAAGACTCCGGCAGCTCGCTGGGGAGAAGCTGAGGACCTGGCAGGCCCGGCAGTATTCCTTGCTTCTGATGCTTCCAACTTCGTAAACGGACATGTTCTGTACGTAGATGGTGGTATCTTAGCTTACATTGGAAAGCAGCCACAGTAATTTATCTGATGAATCGTACTTAAATAGTACATAAAAAGAAAGCTTCGCGTTGTTTGACACATATGCGAAGCTTTCTTTAGCCATTAAAAAGCGTTGCTAAATATAATAGAAAGGTGTGGATAAATCGTTATGCGCATTGCACTGGTAGATGATTCTGAAATTGAACGTGGGATACTTCTGTCTTTGATTACTGACTATGGATGCGAAAAGCAGATTTTATTTGAATCTGATTGTTTTGACAGCGGAGATGCTTTTTTGTCTTCCTTTTCGTCTGATAAATACGATATTGTTTTTATGGACATTTTTATGAATGGTATGAGCGGTGTTGAGACGGCAAGCAAAATGCGTCAGATTGACAGCCATGTTATTTTAATTTTTCTGACTGCCTCTGCTGATTACATGCCAGATGCCTTTCGTGTCCATGCATTCCACTATATTCTAAAACCATATCAGAAAGATGCGATTTTTGCATGTCTGAATGATGCCTCTTTGCACCTTCCAGCTTCTGAAACCTTCATTTCATTCTCAGTAAATGCAATTGAGGTTCGCATTTTTGCTTCACAAATTGTATGCATCGTGGCTGACTCTCACTATACATGGATCACCGACCGAAATGGTCAGAAATACCATCCTTGTGCTGCCTTTGGTACATTCTCAAAACAGCTTTTATCTGACCGTCATTTTCTTCTTGTCAGCAGAGGTGTCCTGTGCAACATGGATGATATTAAATGCTTTTCTTCTGGCAGCTGTCTTCTTTCAAACGGCCAGACTCTTCCAGTTACACTGCGCAATGCCAAGCGTATTGAACAAACCTGGCGTGACTACTGTTTTTCAAAGACACGAGATCAAACTTTGGAAATTTGATTTTTGCTTTTCATTCATAAATTTTGCTTTTCGTTCATACTATATTGACTTTTTCGCATAAAAGCGTTAAATTTTTTGTACTACATCAACATTGCTTCACACACATTAGTTGGTTAGTTTCTTATTTTACACACTTTCTTTGTACAAAAAAAGACCGGCTCCCACACACCGGTCCTTTTTTGTTATCTTTTATTTTGATCCAACTTTCTTAAAGATTACGACAACAGTTTTTAAGATAATTTGAATATCAAGCTGAATGCTCCAGTTATCAATATATTCACAATCCAGACGAACAACCTCCTCAAAGTCTTCAATGTTGCTTCGTCCACTGACCTGCCACAATCCTGTCAGACCAGGCTTCATGCTTAGACGTCTCTTATGACGCGCCTCATACTGTTTAAACTCATCTACTGTAGGTGGTCTTGTTCCAACAAGACTCATATCACCCTTTAGTACATTCCAAAACTGTGGAAGCTCATCAATACTAGTTGAACGAATAAATTTGCCGACCTTTGTGATTCTCGGATCATCCGTCATTTTAAACATAAAGCCCTTCATTTCATTCTTTTCCATAAGCTCGGCCTTGCGCGCCTCTGCATCCTGATACATAGAGCGCACCTTATAAATATAGAAATAACGTCCATTTTTTCCCACACGCTTTTGCTTAAATATGAGTGGTCCAGGAGATTCTAGCTTTACAGCTGGTGCGATAAAAAGCATCACAACTGCTGTAATCATCAGTCCTACTATCGCTCCTACAATGTCTATTATACGCTTCATTACAAGCTTGTTAAAATCAAAAAATCTTGGTGCCACGCTGAGCGCATAGTGATTTCCAATCTGAGTAACTTCTCTTTGATAACCTGCGCCAAGATGATCAAGAAGGTCAATATTTACATGAACAACTACACCCATCTGAGCAAACTGCTCAGCATACTCAATGATTTCGTTTTTTCTTTGATCATCAAGCACTAAAAATACTTCATCAACAATTTCCCTGCTTGCTACCTCAATCACATTGTCGCCATTTGCCACAACACGATAGCCTTCGATATCTTCTCCAACATAATCACCATCTGTAATCGCAAGCGTAATCAGATAATTCTCGTAAGTATTATATCGTCTTAAGTCCTCTGCAAGCGTTTTTACACGATCAGATGTCGTCAATACAAGGAGATGATCTGCTTTTTTATTTTTAAAAATAGTACGAAGCATTCTCTTACAGATTAAATGTGTCACAGCCATTAGCACCATATTGACCAGTACTGTTAATGCCCATACGCTTCTGCTGATCAGCTCTGTATTTTTAGTAACATAAAATACAGCAATAAGCACAGCTCCCATAATAATATTTAACTTGATCGTATATGTAATTTCTTCATATTTGTTTCGCTTCATGAAATAGCGATTCATGTTGAACGACAGAAATACCAAAAAATAGCTGATCAAAATCATCCAAAGAGATGATAATACGGAAGAAAAATCAAATATAAACTTCCGAAAAACGGATGCAAGAAAACAAGCTGCAATATAGCTTATCACGAGACAAACCGCGTCAATCCAAATCAGCAGATAATCCTGCATGTTTTTCCTTTGTTGACTCATGTTCAGAAATTCCTTTCCCTTTTTTTCTTTTGTTTATTGTATCATAATTCTTTTCTTTAAACAACTTGATTTTTCAATTCACGCGTCTTGCTAGATGTCTCAGTAAACAGAGACGATAAATTTCATGCTTACATAGAAATTTGATTTCTTTTCCTGTTTACTTTTACTTTAAAAAAAGGTATAGTATCAGCGAAGTAAACGAATATGGAAAGGCATGGTATTTATCGTGAATCTTACAAAACCTGTTATTTTAGCATCTGGCTCCCCACGCCGAAAAGAATTGTTAGCTCTTGCCGGCTTCAATTTTACTGTCTGCCCGGCAAAGGGTGAGGAAGTCACCACAAAAACGCTTCCATGTGATATTGTATGTGAACTGGCTCATCAAAAGGCATTTGAAATTGCAAAGGCACAAAAAGCTCCTTGCTATGTAATTGGCGCTGATACTATCGTTGCATTTGAAAATCGCATATTGGGAAAACCAAAGGACAGCGCAGATGCCGTGCGAATGGTCTCTATGCTTCAGGGCAGCACACATCAGGTCTATACCGGTGTGACACTAATTGAAGTCTGCGCTGATGGCAGTCTTCGCGAAAAAAGCTTCTACGAGGAGACAAATGTACATGTCTGCCAAATGACAAAGGATGAAATTGCCTCTTACGTTGCAACAGGAGAACCACTTGATAAGGCTGGAGCCTATGGAATTCAGGGTACTTTTTCAATCTATGTCTCAGGCATTGAAGGCGACTATTTTAACGTTGTTGGCCTTCCTGTTTCTCGTCTTTATCATGAATTTGCTGCTTTTCAAAATGCAGCTCACAAATAAGTATTCAGCTCTCTTAGGCAAATTAAGGCGGTACCCTTACGGATACCGCCTCGTTTATTTTGGGCTAATCATTTTTATTTACTTTTTGCTACGCTTTGTAAGAATGATCATTGCCACTACTGCTGCCGCAAGAATAATTCCAATCACAACCAGAATAATTCCGATTATTCCGCTGGCATCCTCAATACCAAGAATCTGGTTGATTTGACCAGACTGTGTGGTTGGCATTGGAAGTGTTGTGCTAGCTTCTGATGCAGCTGATGACGGTGCCGTACTTGGCGCTGTACTTGGTGCCGTGCTTGGTGCTGTACTCGGTGCTGTACTTGGTGCCGTACTTGGCGCTGTAGTCGTGGTTGTCTGTGCCTGCGTTGTTACTTCTGGTGTCGTAGTCGTTGGTGTCTGCGTTGTTGCCTCTGGCGTTGTAGTCGCCTGTGTCTGCGTTGTTGCCTCTGGCGTTGTAGTCGCCTGTGTCTGCGTTGTTGCCTCTGGTGTCGTTACCATCGGAATCTCTTCTGTCTTTGTTGCACCACATACTGTACAAGTATAAAGCTTTTCTCCAACTGCAGTTGTTGTTGCTTCTTTCTGTACAACACCATCATTCCATGTATGATTCTCATTCACAGTAAATCTTACACTTGCCAAATTGCCGGCGGCATCGGCTGCTGTAAATACATACGTGCCTGCCTTTGTAATTTCATAGGTAAAGGTATCATTTGTATTTAAGCTGCTTTCTGATGCAATCTCCTGATTATTTAACTTAACAGAATATAGATTTTCATCTTTTACCGTAAGTGTAATCTTTTGATCTAAGCAATATGTCTTATTAGATTCAGCTCCGCTAATCACTGGTGGTGTCTTGTCAAGCTTAATGCTTATCTGCTTTTCCTGACTAATTGCTCCACTTGAAATATTCATAAGATAATATTTCATTGTGTAGCTTCCCTCTTCGGTGATTACGATTTGTTTGTTTGTTCCAAATGATCCTCTGTCATTCGTAAATGCAATATAGAATCCATCTGGTGCTTTCAGCGTAGCATTTGCACGATACCAGCCATTACTTCCAAGACCCTGAGTTAAGAATTGTGCATCTACATTTACAGTGTACTGCGGATCATATTGTCCACATACAGTACAGATACCATTTGCATAGCTGTGACCGTTGTGCACTGTAATGGTAATGCTTGCTTCATTTCCTGCTGCATCAACTGCCTTAATAGTCTGTTCTGTCTCTGCTGGAGAAACTGTAAGCGTTCCTTCTGCAGTCAGCGATACTGGAGTACCATTTACTGTAACCTGTACAAGATTTGCATCACTAATTGTAAGTGTCGGAGCCTCACAGTATGTCTTTTTGCCTTCTACGCCACTAATTACAGGCGCTGTCTGATCGAAATTCGCTGTTAATGTCTTCTCTGTACTGATAACCTTGCCGTCTGTGCTCAGCAGATAGTAGGTAATCTTGTTTTCGCCTTCATTCAATGTAAGATCAAGACTAGTTGCTGTGCCAAATGATGACTCATCACTTGTCTGGCTGATATAATAGCCTGTAGGTGCTGTCAGTTTAATGGTATTTTTGCGGTACCAGTTTCCTGCTGCATCTGGTGTTGTCGGCACTGCATCTGGTACATCATTTGACTGTACTGCCGGTGCCTTATAATTAGGATCAGATGCTCCACAGTGAACGCAAACACCATCTTCAAATGTATGAGTTCCATTTACCGTGATATGAACTGATGTCTCATTTCCTGCCTTATCGCGTAATACGATTTCCTGAACACCTGCTGCCGGTGATGCAGTAAAACTTCCATCTGAATTTTGACTTACTGACTCTGGAATACTACTTGATGCAAGATCAAGGTTTTCTTCAACAACACTAAAGGTTACTGCTTCACAATAAACCTTTCCCTCTTCAAGACCATTGATCTGCGGGGCTTTTGTATCAAGATATAATTTACGTGTACGCAGCTCACTTATTGTTGTATTATCTTCTTTAATCAGATAATACTCAATCTCATTTTCACCTTCCTCTAATTCAATATCAAGAGTCGGCATTCTGCGTAATCTTGCATAAGGATTTTCAACAATGTTATAGCCTTCTGGTGCAGTAAGAGTAATGTATTTGGTGCGATACCAGCCATCTGTACCCTGTCCATCTGCCGCAGTACCATCCTCATTTGACGCTGTGAGCGTTATATCAGGAATATTTGTATCTTCTGTAGGTTCTGGCACATAATCAGGATCAGATGCTCCACAGTGAACGCAAACACCATTTTCAAATGTATGAGTTCCATTTACTGTGATATGAACTGATGTCTCATTTCCTGCCTTATCGCATAATACGATTTTCTGAACACCTGCTGCCGGTGATGCAGTAAAGCTTCCATCTGAATTTTGGCTTACTGACTCTGGAATGCTGCTTGATGCAAGATCAAGGTTTTCTTCCACAACACTAAAGGTTACTGCTTCACAATAAACCTTTCCTTCTTCAAGACCATTGATCTGTGGGGCTTTTGTATCAAGATATAAAATCTTTGTACGCTGCTCACTGACTGTTGTATTATCTTCTTTTATCAGATAATATACGATATGGTTTTCGCCTTCCTCTAATTCAATATCAAGAGTTGGCATTCTGCCTGATCTGTCATACAGATTTTCAATAATGTTATAGCCTTCTGGTGCAGTGAGAGTAATATTTTTTGTGCGATACCAGCCATCTGTACCCTGTCCGTCTGCCGCAGTACCATCCTCATTTAATGCTGTGAGCGTGATATCAGGAATATTTGTATCTTCTGTAGGTTCTGGCACATAATCAGGATCAGATGCACCACAGATGACGCAGCTTCCCTCTGAAAATGTATGACCATTATTCACGATTACAATTACAGTAGTCATGTTTCCTGCCTCATCTACTGCAGAAACACTTAACTGATTCTCTCCCGGCTCTAACGTAAAACTTCCATTTTCATCAAGTGAAACTGGCTGTCCGTTTACTGTAACTGTAACAGCATTTTCATCTGTCACCGTTACTGTCTGTGCTTCACAATATGTTTTTCCATCTTCAATTCCTGCGATAACAGGCGGTTCTGTATCGGCTGGCTTTGTCGGATTTACAGTCACATTTACTGATGCAGTAATTGTATTATAGATAGACGTGTCTTCTGGTGTATAAACTGCTGTATAAATACCATTTTCCGGGATAATGCTTGCTTCAAGCCAGCTCCATCCTTCAGGCAATTCAACAGCTGCAAGTGACTGTCCCTCATCAATACTGATACTGTCTGGACACTGCGTCTGCGGTGTCGGATCTAATTTATTGATCTTGATTGTAATGACAATATTTTCTACTATATTGTAGTTTTCAGTGTCATTTGGAACATAACGAACTGCTGCTTGTGCTTCCTCTTGTGCTGGAAGTGTCGTTGCAGGATCAGTCTGCCACTCAAAATGACCATTAGAATCACTCGGAAGCTCAATCTCTGACAATGGTCTTGTCACATATCCTTCCAGTCCAACTGGAGTTGTGTAAACCGGATCCATCTTCTGAACTGGTTCTGGGGTTGGTTCTGGTGTCGGCTCTGGTGTAGGTTCAGGCGTTGGTTCTGGTGTCGGCTCCGGAGTTTGTTCTGGCGTTGGTTCGACTGACTTTTCAATTAATGTTACATCATTTTCAATTGCCATACCTGATACAACATCAGTCAGCGTGCCATCTGCTCCTGCCATCTGCCACTGACATCCATCTGTAAAAATGCTGTCTGGCACAATACCATTTGTATAGACAACAGAATCCTCTCTTGCTTCATCCGCATAATCAAGTGTCCACTTATAGACACGTGAGTAACTCTCGTCTGTCTTTTTAATCAATACAGGCATCTGATCCGTTCCTATAAGCTGTGAAAACTTTGGATCTGTAAAACCTGAATTTAATGACCATGCTGCCGCTCCATCTGCAAACTGTGACGTGTCAAGTACTGTTACACCTGCAGGCGCTTCTGTCACAAAAAGACTGTTTTCTACACTTTCCTTATGCTCTGTAAATGCAGCTGATACGCTTCCATTTCCTGTTATGCTTGAATATCCTGGTGCATAATTTAACAGAATCGGCGTAACTGCATCTTCTCCCAACATATTTGTAATGCTGAAATTACTTGAGTAAACAGATTCAATCCTGTTTTCATTATCAGCAGCAAACTCACTTACAAACGCATCACTTTTTGAAGAAGTCACTGATGCGCCTGATGTGACGCAGGCACTAATGCTTCCTTCATTTCGTCCTGTTAACACACCTGCATCTGCATTTGACGTGATAGATGTGTTTTCCAGTTTAAGCTCTGTAACATGGCCTGCACTTCCAATATAGCCAAATACACCTGCAAGCGCATTTTGCGCAATATTTTCAATAGGCTGTGTTCCAAGCACTGCTGCCTGTTCTTCTGATACCTTGCTGACTAAGTCCACACCGTTTATCTGGTTCAGAATGATATTACTGATACTGTAACCATTTCCATCAAATACACCGTCATAGCTTTTTCCTGTCTGTGTCTCGACATTATAATATCCAAGCGGTGTCCATGAATACGCTGCTAACGCGCTCATGTCAATGTTGTCGGCTAAGCTTACATTCTGTGTCTCTAAATCTCCTGCATAAAAATGCTGAACAAACCATGCCAGTTCTCCTGCATTCTCAATCTCATATGCACGGATATCGCTGTAGCCAAGCTGTGCCATATCCTGATTTTCGATCACCTGCGGCTGCTCAAATTCTGTATATCCATTTATCTGAGTAACTCCATTTATATATTGGCTTTGTTCCTCTGCCGATACTGGAATATTAATCATGAGCATAGCGGCTGATGTCAACACTGCACTCCATTTTGCTTTTTGTCGTTTCATCTTCATCATATCGGACCTCCTGTCCGGTCAGGGTCATTCTCCCTCACCTTTTCTTTACTTTCAGTATAACAGCCGTTCTCTGCAATGTCACCTTAATAAAACACGTTATTCTTTACAAATTCCTTACGAAAACTAATAGCGCTCTTTTAAAAACTCTGATACATTCGTATGTCCGTAGTGCACAAGCTTGGCATCAAACTCTGCCATCTTTTTCTGAATCATATCCTTATCTTTTTGTTTTAGCAGACCGCTTTTCTCATACCGCTCAACCACTTCTTTTGCATCCTTATATGACTGCAGCGTAAGATCCTTATAATTATTTTCCAAATACATTTGAACTGTATTTAATTTTTCTTCGATTTCCTTTAATGCCTTTTTTCGTTCAAACATTGATATTCTCCCTTCTCATCTGCACAAATTTATATTGGCATACCATTAAATTTATGTTATACTAAATCTAGTATAACACTTTTTCAGAAAAGACAGGAGGTTTTTTTATGCCAACACCACATAATAATGCACAAAAAGGTCAGATTGCAAAAACTGTTTTAATGCCTGGCGATCCGCTGCGCGCAAAATTTATCGCTGATACCTTTTTACAGGATGCCGTTCTTGTAAATGAAGTACGTGGTATGCTTGCTTATACCGGAACTTATAATGGAAAACCAGTTACCGTTATGGGCAGCGGAATGGGTATGCCAAGTATCGGTATCTACTCCTACGAGTTATTTAAGGAATATGATGTAGACCGTATCATTCGTATCGGAAGCGCTGGAAGCTACAGCTCTGACGCAAAGATTTATGATGTTGTTCTTGCTACTTCCGCAGTCAGTGAGTCCACCTATGCAAAGGTTCAGTCTGGCTACGACAAGGATGAGAGCTATCCATCCAAAGCACTCAATGATTCCCTTCGCACTGCCGCAAAGCGTCTTGGAATTAATATGATTGAGGGTGCAATTCACTCTAGTGACGTCTTCTACCGTCAGCCGTCTGATGAAAAGCCAACCTATTGGGAAAAGCTTCGCGACGAGCGCGGCTGTCTGGCTGTTGAAATGGAAAGCTTTGCACTGTTTGCAAATGCTTCGGTACTAGGCAAAGAAGCAGCCTGCCTTTTAACAATCTCTGACAGCTTTATAAGCCCAGAGATCACTACTGCCGAAGAACGTCAGACTTGCTTCACTAACATGATGAAGATTGCTCTTGAAAATTTATAAAACATTATGAAAAAGGTGCGCCGATTACTTTCCTCGGCGCACCTTTTTTATACATTTAAATATCATACTCCTCGTAGCAATTACCCAACACTTCGCAGTCACAGTAACCACCATCTTCTTTTATTTCTCGTCTTACTTGATCGCGTCTTTCTTCATCATCAATGTTATCAAGTATCCACTGTTCTGTATTTTTTAACGAATGATCGCACTCTTCCGCTTGTAAAGCTTCCTCTAGATATTCAAAAAGCTCCTCCACTTCTTCCTGCTCTAAGCAGTAGCTTTTTTTCTCTTTTTGTCTCCATGCACGAAGTGCTTCCTTTTTTTGATTTTTTGTCATTTCTCCCATGTTTTTTCCTCCATAGTGATTAAAAGCAATATTTATATCATTTACTCAAACCCAATACAAGTTTCTTTTCACTGCTCCCAATGCTTTATTTACATCACAAAGCAGTTCTTCACCGCAAAACTGCTTGTCGATTTTTTGTATCCTTTCCACAGCAATCTCAAATGCTCTTATAATCAGTTCCTTATACATATTAATCTGATTTTCTGGCTTTGCAAAAACAAAATTTCTATAATTTATTCGCAGTCTCACCTCTGCAGCCGTCTTTGTAGCACTATAATATCGCTTCTCTTTCCAACAGCTTTCCTCATAAGAACTTTCTTTCATAATGACTGCAAAAATGCCAAGCTCTCTCAATGCATTTCCGTAGCTTCTGGCTCTTATTTCATCCAACATCGGATCAACTACTTGCATTACTTCACGAAAACATTTCACAGCCCTTTCCTCTGTCTCCCCTGCCAGATAAATAACTGTACTTTTATTTTTCACTTTTTCTTCCTTTTCTGTTAGACCAAATGCCTGTCTAACATCATATACTAACTTGTCCCTTTGAAATTCAGGATCAGCAATTTTCGCTTTGTCGGCTGCTATTTCTAACGCTCTGCTTACATGCTGCTCATATAGTTCCACGCGTTTTTCAGGTTCTGCATTACAGAAACTTTTATAATTTAACCGCAACCTGATATCTGCTTCCTTCCTCACCTTACTGTAGTATTGTCGTTCACAGTAGCCACCAGAATCATACATTTCTTCCTTCATTATGATTGCGAATACACCAACACTTGTCAACGCGCTTCCATACTCATTTTTTCTGATATCATCCAAAAGTGAATCTACCATTATTTTTTAACAAACGCAGCTTCCCTTCACTTTTTTGAAATTTTTACACATCAACTTATCATAAAGTATCAGAGAATAGCACCTGTCGTCTAGTGTATCCAAATAGCAGAATAGTTTTTGGTAAATTTCTTCCTGTTGATCCGGTGGACATTCTTTCTTAAACTGCACAATAAATACACTGGAAGCCATACCAGTTGGAAGAATCTTTCGAACAAGCCAAATATGTTGAATTTGGTTCTCGTCAACCGAATGGATATAAGAAAGAATGGTGTCTAATTTTCCATCTGGAAGTTCTTCGCGCTCAAGTTGATCCGACGGTGTTAAGATACCCAATTGACGATATTCATCTTCGTTCTTCTGCATAAACTCATCGGCCATTTTGCGATAGCGCTCTAGCTCTGCACGGTTTCCTATCAGACAGCAAAAATACCCAATCTCATCCAATCCATTTTGAATCAAATTCGAATTATTTTCGATTGCCTGATAAATCAACTCAATTGCACGCTCATCATACCGTCTGATTAAAATTCGTCCTTTTGTAAAATAAGCATAGGCAGAAATTTCAGGGGGCAGTTCTCGTATCACTCGATCACAAAACGAAAGAGCCTCTTCCACCTCTCCTACCTGAAGGAGTGCATCCAAGATTCCTGCATATTCATGTTGCAAGATTGGCTGTCCCTTATCTTTCCATTCCTGAATCTGCTTATACGGCTCTAAATATTGCTCTTTGCGATTTTCTTCATACTCCTCATTTAATTCGCAATAAATCAGCTGATCCATCAACCCACAAACAGCTTTCTGTTCTTTGCGATATGTATCACAACTCGTATCTTTCACAAGCTGATATGAAGTGATCCAAAGTGCATCCAGACGCATCTTAGTTGTCGGATGAGAATCTGACTGTGCCGGTAGCTCATGCTCCATCAAGTTGCGCCAATCTACCTCGCGCTTAGACAGCTGTTGTTGCCAATAATCAATCTGCTCAGTTACAAAATGGCTAGATGGTTGTTTCGGTGCGTAGAGCGGAGCAAAATTATTTCCTTGTTCTTCCCATGAAAATACATCAAAATAAAAAAGCTTTAAAAGTCCTGAGGCTGCTGCCTGACGCACACTTGCCATCGACTGGTCAGCTTTCAATTCCTTCATCAGCGAACTAGCATACTCATACAATTCAAATTCGCACTGATAGCGAGTATCCTGATAAAGAAACATCCACTCTGTTATTGCTTGGAGATTGCTCTCCACCATACCATACAAAAGCCAATTTCGGTATTCGTATTCGATTCCAGAACCATCCTGCTTTTCCTCTTTCATGTGAGCAAATTCGTGAAGGAACATCGCAAAAAGTTCGTCCTCGCTTTCAATTCCAGCTAACATCACTCCCAGTTCGATATTGTAATAGCCAGCAACCTTTTTGATTCCGATGTTGCACTCACCTGTGACCGTAATTACGATGTCTCCGCTACAATGAAGTGCATCTCTCGCACGCTCGGCCATCTGGTACAAGTACGGATATTTTTCTTTCGAAAGATCATTGTCACCTAGTATAAACGGATCACTCTCTTTTCGAAAACAAAGTCTAGAAAGTCCCATTTCCATATAAATGGCGACAATGATATAGACGACCGCATTTCCAATAATCCCAGCTGAAATTGCTCCTATTACCGAGCAAGCAATTAAAAGCCTTGCACGATTATCTGCACTCTTTCGAATTTTAGGCAGTACCTTCAGTTGTTGTTCTGTCACATCCTGTGCCTTACTTCTCTGTTCAATAAGAAATTGCCGTTCTTTTGCAAATGTACCTTGATCCCACTTTTTTTGATAGCATTTCTTCTGATAAAGTCCAATCACCAACAAGACAGGCGGAAGCACAAGTGCCACTATCTCACAAATTTTGATCGTGCAAAAAATTTCTATATTCCACGTTTTGCTCTGAAATACAGCTCCAAGAACTGACATTAAAAGCATCAAAATTCCTATCGGAATATAAGCAAAAACACTAAGTTTTAAAACATTCTTTTTTGATTGTCGATTTTCCATTACTCAATCAATTCCTTATCAATAATCTGGAAGTTTGCCCTGTGAATATAGAGTGCCTTTCCGTCAATCATAAGCTTTGTCATCTTTGGCAAATCCTCCGGAATCTCCCAGTAGACACTGTCTCCTGAAAATGCCATGATTGGATTTCCAAGCTGCGATTTAATTACTACGACACGCGCTTTTCCAAACTTGTTCTTGTACTGATTCAGCTTTGCAGACAAGGATGTAATGTCTAAAACAGAGCCTGAACTTTGAATTGTCTCAGTTGTAAAATCAACATCTGGAGTCAGTCCTTTTTGCACAAAGATGCAGGTATCGCCACATGACTCAATCTCATTGCCATCAATAGTGATTGTGATAACAGATGATAATTCATATCCGGTAATAACCTTGCCGTTTTCATCGTAGCTAGTATTTTTGACTGGATTTCCGGCAATGTCGATCTTCTTTCCGCTTGTCTCTAGTACTAGATTTCCAAAATTATCATACGTGTAAATGGTATACTGATTTCCAATCAGGCTGCCCTTGATATCGTTGATCGCGGATGCAAGCTTTGCGCATCCGCTAAAAACGAAGAGTGACAGAGCAGCCACTGTTGCCAGGACTGTCAAAAACCATACCCTTTTCTTTCGTCTTTTATCCATACCCCTCTCACTTTCCTTGCTATGCAGGCAAATTCGCAGCTAGACAAAATATTTTTATTCAGATTTCTCTTCTGACTTTGCTGCCTCTGCTGTAGGCGTCTTTTCCGACCTTTCCTCCAAAAAGTCAATCATCTGCTTATATTCACTCTGTGTTGCAGATGGGAATGGAGCATTTTTCTTATTCATTGCTACATTTGCTGCTGATTTTTTGATTGGCTGAATCGTTCCGGCACCGCCTACGCAGCCTCCCGGACATGCCATACCTTCAAGCAAGTATCCATTATATTTTCCAGCCTTTGCCATCTGCATCATCTTACGGCACTCGTCTAGTCCCTGTGCACAAACTACATTGACCTCGCGATCTGGATCAATCTGGTGAATTGCATTCACAACTGCATTTGCAACACCACCCGCAACAGCAAAATTTCTTCCGTCTCCACTTGCATGATGAAGCGGATCTCCTGCCTTTATATCATCAAAGGAAATACCCTTCGCCTCAAACATACCCATAACTTCCTCAAAGGTCAGTACAAAATCAACATCGCTTCGCACACTTCTGCGGCTTGCCTCAAGTTTTTTAGCTGCACATGGTCCGATAAAAGCTACCTTACATCCAGGATCTGCCTTTTTAATCATACGGCCTGTAAATACCATTGGTGTCAGAGCCATGGAAATGCAGTTAGCATACTGCGGAAATTCAGTCTTTGCCATAACAGACCATGACGGACAGCATGATGTTCCCATAAATGGAATCTTCTCAGGCACTTCTTCAAGGAAATCCTTTGCTTCCTGAATCGTACAAAGATCGGCTCCTGCCGCAACCTCTACCACATCTGCAAAGCCTAACTCTTTCATCGCCTCACGGAAGCGCTCTGGTGTAAGCTTTGGTCCAAACTGACCGATAAATGCCGGAGCTACAGCTGCATATACTCTCGTTCCAGCCTTCATGGCTAAGATTGTCTGGAAGATCTGTCCTTTATCAGCAATTGCGCCGAATGGGCAGTTTACAAGACACATACCACAAGATACACACTTGTCGTAATTAATATCTGCTCTGCCATACTCATCACTATGAATTGCGTGCATACCACATGCCTTTGCGCACGGGCGCTCCATCTTAACAATCGCACCATATGGGCATGCATCACGACAGCGTCCACAATTGATACATTTTTCCGGGTCAATCTTTGATTTTCCACCCTGTTTTACAACAATGGCTCCCTTCGGGCATACCTCTTCACACGGATGTGCAGTACATCCCTGACACATGTTCGTCACAACTGTCTTATTATCAAGACACTTATGACAGGCAAACTTGATGATGTTGATCAGCGGCGGCTCATAGTAACGCTCTGTGATTGCACTTTCATTTACACCATCAGCCACTGGTGCATGCTCAGCGAGTGTACGGTTTGGTAGTCCAATCGCAAGTCGAAGACGCTCTCCGACAATGGCTCTCTCTGTAAATACACTTTCTCGAAAGCTGGCCAACTCTCCCGGCACGATTTTATATGGAAGCTCCTCCAAACGGGAATAATCTCCGCCTTCGTAAGCAAGTCTTGCTACTTCGGTGAATATTTTTTCACGCATATCTGTTACATCGGTGTGAATTCCTCTGACGCTCATTTCATTCTCCTTCTTTTTGCTTCTTTCCTTACTTATCTGCTACGTTTTCAGTATACCCGATACACGTTCCAAATTCAAGAAAAAAATGCCTTGACACAAATCATGTGATCTTGTAAATATTTTCTTTTAGTGTTATACTTGTATTTATTCAAACGTAGCAGTATGAAAGTTCAATATTTTTCTAACTGCCGTAAAACTATTATACTATAATCTAAGAGAAAGGTTTGGGGTACCTTTATGGCAAAAACATTATCTAAACGTTACTCAGGCGTACTCGCCCACCCAACAAGCTTCCCTTCTCCATACGGAATCGGTGACTTCGGAAAGGGTGCTTATGACTTTATCAATTTCCTGACTGGTGCCGGACAAAGCCTCTGGCAGATTTTACCGTTAGGCCACACAGGATATGGAGATTCTCCTTATCAGGCATTCTCAGCATTTGCAGGACAGCCGCTTTTAATCAGCCCTGATGAATTGATCAAGGACGGTCTTCTTTATGGTGATGATTTACGCAATTATCCGCACTTTAATCCAGATCACATCTACTATGGCGACGTTATTCCAGCAAAGCTGCGCATCCTGCATCGTTCCTATGAGATCTTTAAGGAATCAGCTGATCTGTGTATGCTTAAGGAATTTGATGTGTTCTGTGAGCACGAAAAGGATTGGCTGGACGATTATGCACTTTTCATGGCAGGTAAGGACGCACACGGCGGTGCATGCTGGCTGGAGTGGGAAGATGATCTGCGTGACCCTGATGAGGAGATTAAAGCTGCATGGCGTGAGCGTCTGGCTGATTCCATCGAATACTACAAGTACATTCAGTTCATCTTCTTCCGTCAGTGGAACGCAATTCGCGATTATGCACATGTAAATGGCATCAAGATCGTCGGCGATATTCCGATCTTTGTTGCACTTGACAGTGCAGATGTGTGGGCAAACCGTGAACTGTTCCAGCTTGAAAAGGATGGCTATCCGACCGTTGTTGCCGGAGTTCCGCCGGATTATTTCTCTGCTACAGGACAGCTTTGGGGCAATCCGCTGTATGACTGGGATTACCACAAAAAGACACATTATGACTGGTGGATGCGTCGTATCAAGGGTCAGTTAAATATGGTTGACTACATCCGTGTCGATCATTTCCGCGGATTTGAGCAGTACTATGCAATTCCATATGGTGAAGAAACTGCTATGCACGGAAAATGGAAGAAGGGACCAAATGAGGATCTGTTCCTTCGTATGCAGGAAGTATTCGGCAAGGATCTTCCGATCTGGGCTGAAGATCTTGGCATCATCACTCCTCGCGTTGAGAAGTTAAGAGATGACTTTAACCTGCCTGGCATGAAGGTATTACAGTTTGCATTTGGTGATCCAAAAGACAATGACATTCTTCCGCATCGTTTCACCACTGAGAACTGCATTTGCTACACAGGAACACATGACAATGACACCACCATGGGCTGGTATCAGACTCTTAAGCCAGCTTTGCAGGATCGTGTTCGCCGCTACTTAAATACTGACGGAAATATCATTCATTATGATATGATTCGTGCGGCTATGGGTTCTATCGCACGCTACGCTATTTATCCTATTCAGGATCTTCTTGGTTTTGGCAGTGACTGTCGTATGAACACGCCATCTGTTGCCGGCGGCAACTGGGCATTCCGCTTCCGCAAGGATCACCTGACTCCTGAGTTAGCAGCAAATCTTCGCAAGATGACTGAGTTATTTGGCAGATGCGAGCCGCTTGAGCCAATCGAGGAGGAGGAAGGACCAGAAGGCTCCATTAAGCCTGGTGAGACTGCACCTGGACTTGCTCCAGAGGAATAAATTGAATTGAGGTTTCCATGATAAGACTTATACTAGTTTTGCTTATTGCCATTCTCTATCTGGTAATTGGATGCATACCTGCATTCATCTTATGGTTAATTGGCAAAAAAAATCCCGATCTTAAGGATCGGATTTCAAGACGCATGATTCAGTGGATCTTTGGTGTGCTTCTCTTTGTAAGCGGCACCAAGGTCAAGGCAGAGGGTCTTGAAAACATTCCAAAGGATCGCGCTGTGCTGTATGTAGGCAACCATAGAAGCTACTTTGATATCATCACATCCTATCGCCTGCTTCCAGGTATTACCGGATATGTGGCTAAAAAAGAAATGGCAAAGGTTCCGCTTCTTCGTCTTTGGATGCGCTATATTCATTGCCTGTTCTTAGACAGAAGCAACGTAAAAGAGGGTTTAAAAACAATCCTCGCTGGTGTCGATGAGCTTAAAAACGGTCATTCTATATGGATCTTCCCAGAAGGCACTAGAAACCGTGGTGAAGAAGGCAGTATGCTTGAATTTAAGGAAGGCAGCTTAAAGATGGCTGACAAGGCTGGATGTCCTGTTGTTCCTGTTGCAATCGCGCACTCAGCAGATGTTTTGGAAAATCACTTTCCATTCATCCGCCGTGCTGCGATCACAATTCGTTTTGGTGAGCCGATTGACTTAAAGAGCCTTCCTCGCGAACAAAAAAAGCAGGCTGGTGCTTACACACGCACGATCATTCAGGCAATGCTCGACGATATCTTGAAGGAAGACTGAGTTTTGTATCGGCACTTCAATTGATGACATTTTTGTAAATCCGCACGCAAGTGCTGTTTTTACAGATGCCATGTTTTCGCTGCTGCAAAGAAGATAGACTTCTTTTAGCTGCCAATATTCAAAACAATATTTTAATAATCGACTGGCTGCTTTCGCGGCCAGTCCTTTTTTTCTCCATTTTGGCAATATCGCATAGCCTAGATAATATCCGCTAGGGATACCACTTTCTTCATCTTTCTCTTTGTATTCGAGCCCTATCCGCCCTATCATATCATCATTTTCATCTGCTAATACCCACATAGATGGCTCTTCCGATGGATAAACATACTGGTGCAGGCTTTTAATCCAGTCTTCCCAGTCTTTACAAGTTTGCGCCTGTTTTTCTAGTGGATAAGGTAGGAAGCGCTTTACTTCATCGTCATTATAGAGTGTTTCAAATGCTTTCGCATCTTTTTTGTCTGCCTCTCGAATTAACCAAGTATGTGTTTGTTCTTCAAAATTCTGGCCACCAATCACTAACTTTTGTTCACTTACCACTGACCACTCTCCACAAACCAATACCCTTGGCAGATGATAATATCTGCAGTACGCAAGTTCTGCATATTCATCATCCACATCTTCCCAATCCTCGGCTAAAAAAGAAATCCCGGACCAGGATTTATCCTGTCCGGGAGTACATATGCCGATGACAGGAATGCTTTTTTGAAGAGTGCGGGCCTCTTCTGGCGAATCGGTGAGAACCACTTCGCCTTTTTCTGTCATTTTTGTTTTTTTCATATTATGATACCAGGGTCAAAAGTCACGCGCATAGAACTTTTAACTTCCTTAAAATCAGCACTTCTCTGGCTCTGGATATTCCTCACCAAAAGTCTCAACAGTCACTTTCTTCATGCGCTGTGTCTCAAGCGGTCTGTCGTTGTAGTTTGTCGGTACTGCTGCAATTGCATTAACTACATCCATACCCTCTGTTACCTTACCAAATGCGGCGTATGCACCGTCTAAATGCGGCGCTGCTTCATGCATAATAAAGAACTGGCTGCCTGCACTATTTGGCATCATCGTTCTTGCCATGGAAAGTACACCCGGCTCATGCTTTAAATCATTCTGAAAACCATTCTGTGTAAACTCACCCTTAATGCTGTAGCCCGGGCCACCCATACCTGTGCCGTCCGGATCTCCTCCCTGCAGCATAAAACCGCTGATTACGCGGTGGAAGATTACGCCATCATAAAATCCCTTCTTTACCAGGCTGATAAAGTTGTTTACTGTGTTCGGGGCAACCTGTGGATACAGCTCTGCCTTGATCACACTGCCATTTTCCATCTCAATAGTAACTACTGGATTCTGTGCCATTTTAATAACCAAACCTTTCTGTCTGCCTGCGCGAACAAAACGCGCAGATTTTTGTGTTTAAGCTGAAAAAGACATAACAGCGAACTGTTATGTCTTTTGCTTTTAATCTCACTACCTAATACGATATTTCATTTATTAAAAAAGAATAGGTACATGGTATAATTGAAATTAATCGCGGCGGCTTGTTTCAATTACAGCTTTGTAACGTTAACAGCCTGCGGTCCCTTAGCTCCGTCGATTACATCGAACTCTACAGAAGCGCCCTCGTCCAGAGACTTGAAGCCTTCCATGTTCAGTCCGGAGTAGTGTACGAATACATCCTTACCAGACTCATCAGAAATAAAACCATAACCCTTCTGATTATTGAACCACTTAACTGTACCCTTCATGGTGATACCTCCAAAAAATAAATTGCAGCGTTGCAGCTTCTGCTATCGCGCCAACACGGTTAGCATAACACATTGACCAAACATTGTCAATGAAATCCTAAAAAAATAATGAAGTATAAACAGCTTATATTGACACTGTTTTTCATCTTTGATATAGTTAAATTTATACGCTTCTGTACTGAATATTGAAGCAATTAAGGAGGAATTATGAGTTTCTTATCTATCATCGCAGCGGCCTCTACTGCCGCTGAATCTGCAGCTGAAAGCATAGCCGAAACGGTTGCTGAAACTGCTGCTGAGGGTGGAGCCGTCACATCTATGGTGCCAGAGGATTTTGCCTTTGACTATTCCATGCGTGTGCCAGTTCTGTCAATCATTTTAATGGTGATCGCACTTGCTGTTATGATTGCTGTTCCAGTGTATTTGATCATCCGTATGAAAAACCGTTTCCGTTTTGATGTGTATGCATTGACTTTTGGACTTCTTGCTTACATGGTCGGCGTTGGCATCATTCCTACTGTCATCGAGCTTTTAGCTGCACAAATTGCACCTGTTAAGGAGTTTTTATCATCCAACACAGTTGCGGCAGATGTTATGCACGTCACATTTTTAATCGTATTTAGTTTTTTGGCAATATTTGTATGCTCACGCTTCTCTATGCGCCACTCAATGCGAAAAAATATGAATCCTGAGGAAGCAAACTTACCAGAAAACAAAAATAATGCATTTGCAAGCTCTGTGCTTCTTGGCTTAGGTGTTGGACTTCTTCCAATCGTGACACAGGGTCTTTCCTATGTGATGAGCTATCTTTCCGCTGCCATCTCAATCAATCAGGGACAGCTTATTTCTAGTGTTTCCTCTATGCTGACTGAGGGTATGGAGCCTTCTGAGATTCAAAATGGACTTAATTCTATGGCTGAATTTATCCAGACACCATCACTGGAATTTCTGTTTTTGGGAACTGATCTTGTATTCCAGCTGCTGACCTTCCTTGGCGTTGCTGTTTTAATTGGCATTTTCCTAAATCGCAAGGCAAAGACAAGTATGTTCAAGGCTGTCTGCGTTCAGCTAATTTTCGGAATCTTCTTTGCAGTACGTGCAACTGGAGTCATCGAAAGCGTTGCTGTCTGCGAGATTATCTACATTGTTATTGCTGCACTCTCCCTTGCTGCTACATGGACAGAATTAAAAACCTATATGCCAGATGATCTTGAAAAATTCCTTGGCAAGCCAGATCCAACCAGAAAAAATGGCGGTCCAAAAAATCAGCCACCGCACAAGATGCCTAAAATTGTTATGCCAAAGGATTAATTAATCCATCAAAAAATGCTGTGTACATAAAAACGTACACAGCATTTTTTATTATCGCTTAACTTCTTCAAATACAGTAACTTGATCTGGCACCTCTGACAGCTGCACTAAATAAAACAAAACAGCACTTAGCATCATACCGCACACAGCATCTACTACAGAATGCTGATCTATCACAACAGTGGAAATACAAATAAAGGTTCCTAGTACTAGCATAGTTGCTTTAAGCTTTCGATA
The DNA here is from genome assembly GCF_037349415.1 of Anthropogastromicrobium sp. NCBI lineage: Bacteria > Bacillati > Bacillota > Clostridia > Lachnospirales > Lachnospiraceae > Anthropogastromicrobium > Anthropogastromicrobium sp. The sequence goes on along the minus strand of NZ_JAXWCK010000052.1, from coordinate 18,963 downwards.
ATTCTTTAGCTTTTCCGAATGGAAAAGGACAAACAAAATGCCAATCGTGCTTGAAACATGGATACTAGGACAGACATTTGCCGGCGTATCGGCACTTCTTAATTGGTTAACAATCATGCAGCAAATATTCTTGTCTTCAAGCGGCTGTCGAAGAGAAAGACCATTTGGAAATAGATAATAAATCAGAAGGCAGATTGACATTCCTCCGTAAATAACTTTACAGCATTTAATATAATCTTCCTTACTTTTTCTAAGAAAAAACAGCACCATCCCTGGCACAAATGCAAACCAGATAACATACGGAATAACAAACCATTCATTAAATGGAATCATATCATCTAACGCACAGTGAATCACATACCTTGGCTCGCAAAATTGCTCTAGCAAAGAGAAAATCGGAAAATAAATACACATATATCCGATGGATATCATCAACGGATATTTTTGAAAAAATACATAGGCGCGTTCATACAATTTTTTCATTCAGACACCTCACTCACATCCCTTTAATGTCTCTTTTGATTACAGCCATTCGTAATCGCCGCCTGTGATTGCAAGGCTAAGCAGTCGATCCATTTTCTCCACATTTTCGCCCTCTACAATCTCCTGAAGCTCTGCCGTGTCTGTCAATTCTTCCATTGACTCGTCTGGTCCAATCTCCATATCAGCATCCTGCTCACAGTAAGGGCATGGGATTTTTTTCATTGTCTGCAGCGACAGAAAACGACTCCGACAACATTTGCACTCATAGAATCCGCACTTTGTGGTGCCATCCGGTACATAATACATAGTACTACCTCTTATCCATTCTTATGATTTTCCGTATGTTAAAATAAACTTGTCCATCTATAACTTGGCCACTTTACCTGCTGTAAATAGCCAGCCTTGTTATCTCCAACAGCCTGCTATCAGATCTCATACGAAAGCACCTGTCATTATAAGTATTCTAACCGTAAATGTCAAGCTACTCGTCAATTAATTACCTTTTATTAGTATCCTTCAATGTTTAGGCTGTGGATGTAATGGCATAATTCTTCTGCCATCTCCTCTGCCTCTGGAATACGAAGATGTCCCGGTGTTGCTTTTCCGTTTCGTTGGAATACGCAGTGGGAAATCTTCTTGTCAGCGATATCTAAAACAGCCTGACTTATAGACATATCCCAGCCGATATCATGCTGCAAAAGTGTTGTACAGCAGATAATCCATGCATCTGGATAAGTTTCTCTTAACTTTGCTAAAAACTGTCTATAATGTGTTCTCCAGTTCTTAGCCTTCTCACCTTCATAATCAGTTTTCATATAGTCATCTGGATGTGAATCATTCTGACCAATGGCTACTATAACAATATCTGGCGTATACTTTGAAAAATCCCACTCTTTCACAGTGCCGTAGTCAGGATTATAGCGCATCTTATTCCAAACTTGTTCCATACCAATATAGTCTGGCTCATGATACCAGCCTGTATTATCAAGAAGAGCTACACCGCCCTGAGCGATGTCATGCAGCTGTGCATCAAGTTTTCGTGCTGTAATCCATGCATAGGAATACCAGCTGTTTGAGTATTCTCCGTTATGTTCTGGATCTGCTTTTGCGACATAGTCAACTGCCTCTGATACTTCTCCTGCTGAGACAGAATCACCGTACACTTCTATGCGCCGCGGCGGCAATGGCGATGCCTCAAGAAGCTCACATTCATCATCAGTGTTACAATTAATTTCAAAGCCAAGAATCGTCAGCTCATGGCAGGCATCCTGACGCTTAAAGATCGTCACCTCATGAATGTTATCTTGTGTTGTCTGCAGCGGGATTTCTATTGTCGCCTCACCTTCCTCTGGAAGCAGAAGCTTTGTCTGTGCATCACCTTCGGCAACGCCAAGATAGTTATTCCAGTAATTATGCTTATTGCGCACATGGATAAATAATTGTGTGCCCTTAAATTTCATTCTTACAAATGTTCCCGGATATGTCCATACTATAGCAAAAGGATCGCTCAAGTCGATCCTTCCACTATATATGAGACTGCTGTTATTAGGCAGTATCTTCATATTTTATTTTCCTCACATCACACACTGCAGACTAGCAGCCTAAAGCCAGTCTGCAGCAATCTTGTTTTTTTACACGGTTTAATTATGCATTTCTAATTGCTTCCATCAGCTCATCAAGCTTCTTTGCAGAATCCTCAAGGCTAGTTCCCTTAATACCTGCATAGAACTTAATCTTTGGCTCTGTTCCAGACGGACGAACACAGAACCATGCATCATTCTCAAGCTCGAAGTAAAGTACATTTGACTTTGGCAATCCTGTAGGTACAGTCTCGCCAGTTGCAAGATCGGTGATGACATCGTTCTTGTAATCACGCAGGCGCAGTACCTTATATGCACCAACCTGCTTTGGTGTGTTCTTGCGGTATGCGTCCATCATATCCTGCATCTTCTTTGCACCATCTGCACCCTTGAAGGTCATGGTGAACAGATCTTCCTTGTAGTAACCATACTTGTTGTAGATGTTTAACATCTGATCCCACAGTGTGATTCCTTGAGTCTTGTAGTAAGCAGCAGCCTCACAAAGTGCCATAACAGCAACAACAGCATCCTTATCTCTTGCATGTGTTCCAACAAGGCAGCCATAGCTCTCCTCGAAGCCAAATACATACTCGTTGCTTCCAGTCTGCTCAAAGAACTTGATCTGCTCTCCAATATACTTAAATCCAGTCAGGCACTCGATAAACTTCATGCCGTATTCCTTTGCTACAGCCTGAGCCATGTTAGAGGATACGATTGTTGTAACAAGTGCACCGTTATCCGGCAGAATGCCAAGTGCCTTCTTCTGTGACATCTCGTACTCACAGATTAACATGCCAGACATATTTCCTGTAAATACCTTGTACTCGCCAGTCTTTGTATCCTTTGCATATACACCAAGACGGTCTGCATCTGGATCGGTTGCAAGGACAAGATCTGCGTCAACCTTCTTTGCCAGATCAAGTGCAAGTGCAAATGCCTTCTTGTCCTCTGGGTTTGGATAGGATACTGTTGGGAAATTGCCATCTGGCAGCTCCTGCTCTGGAACAACAGTTACCTGCTCGAAGCCAAGCTCTTTTAATACACGGCGAACTGGTACATTTCCCGTTCCATGAAGTGGTGTATAAACGATCTTTAAGGAAGATGCCATCTGCTTGATTGCCTCTGGATGAAGAACAAGCTTCTTTAATGCTTCCATGTACTTGTCATCGATCTCTTTTCCGATTACCTCATAGAGTCCTGCAGCCTTTGCTTCCTCTGTAGTCATCTTCTTGATCTCTGCATAATCCTTAATTGCATTTACTTCGCCAATGATCTGTGCATCCTTAGGAGCTGTTATCTGTGCGCCATCCTCCCAGTATACCTTGTATCCATTATATTCCGGCGGATTGTGGCTGGCTGTTACAACGATACCTGCTGTGCATCCAAGTGTACGAAGTGCAAAGGACAGCTCTGGTGTTGGACGCAGACTATCAAAAATATATGCCTTAATTCCATTTGCAGCTAATACACATGCAGCAGTATCCGCAAACTCAGGAGACATACGGCGAGAGTCAAATGCAATTGCAACGCCCTTTGCTGCAGCACCCTGCTTGTTGATAAAGTTTGCAAGACCCTGTGTAGCCTTTCCTACAGTGTAGAAGTTCATACGATTTGTACCTGCACCGATTACACCGCGCAGACCACCTGTACCAAACTCCAGCTCTCTATAAAAACGATCAAAGATCTCATCCTCATTACCCTCAAGTGACTTTAACTCTGACTTTGTGGCATCATCAAAGATTGGGGATGTACACCAGTACTCATAATTTTTCTTAACATTCTCGTCCATGTTTTTCTTGTCCTTTCTAAATTAACTTCTCGAATGCGCTGTGGCTCAGCACAGTCTTCGTCACAAGGTTACATGTCGTTCATGAAACAATCAGTGATACCAGATAGAACGGCCGCACAATATCCTTTGCATCTGTTACTATGATCTCAATCCTGTGAACCTTCTTTTCTGCATGATGCAGAAGTGGTTCTAAATAAAGGCAGTCACCCCAGTCCTCTGTAAAATTTCCATCCAAAATCACCGCATGTGCCTCATCGCCGTCAATTACTGCCTTGGCCTTTGGTACCGGCTGCTGTACCGATTTACGGTACTGAACAGCCAGACATCTGCATTCGATCTCAAAACTAATTTTATCATTTGTATGCGCTGCTGTCCATCCATTTTTAAAAATATCAAGCATTCCTTTTTTCTCAATTGGATCAACCAAAAAGCCATCCAGAATAGCTTCGTTATCCTGAATCTGAATCAATCGGCTATGCTCGTAAGCATTTTCTGTGAGTGGTGCTGGAAGCAATACCGATGCCTCTGTCTTTGTGCTTTTGCCTTCGATATTTTCGCCCGCAATCGTTTCTTCTTCCATCTCTGCCTTTATGGAATCAAGAAGCTTGCAGATTTCATCTGCAACGAGGCGGTGTCCCTTATCGTTTGGATGCAAATTATCAGGCGTGATATCAGCACGCACGATCTTACCGCTTTCCACATCAGGATAAACAGTGTCCTTAATGCTGACATGTGGGATACCATAGTGATCTGCAATACGGTTATGATAATTCTGAGCATTCTTTCCTATATCGTAGAATACATTGTTTAACACAACTACTGCAGGATCAGACGGTGCCGCAAGCAGACGACGAAGCATTCCCTCGTAAGTCTCCTCAAAAAACTCATTTGCATCATCATTAACTGAAAAGTCAACCGTCACAATATCAGGACGATAGCATAGTACATCCTTCCATGCACGCGCACCGCCGTAATGAGAAGTTGTACCGCCAATTCCACCATTTACAAAGGAAAATGCCGCGTTTGGAAATGATTTTTTCCACCACTCATAGACTAGATACGCATAGCAAGTCTTTGGTGTTGACGATAGACTTCCCTGCGTGATAGAACCACCTAAAAACCCGATTACAAGAGATTCACCGTTTGCAGCTCGCTTCATCAGATTTTTTAATCGTGTCATATTGTCCATATCCTAATTTTTTCCTTTTTTACTCTTCTTCTTTGCACTTATTGATATATTCTAAGTTTTTTCTGATCAAATCACATCGCTGCTGTACGCAAAGAACACTTCTGCCTGGATCGGATGGAGTTGAGAATACATAATCTATAAGTTTATCTATTGTTGTAGATGCCACATGAAGTCTTGTATCACTTGCTGCATAATAAATATACACATTTCCATCTTTCTCAATCGCACCGTTTGTGAATACAACGTTTGATACATCGCCGACTCTCTCCCAATCTCTTGGTCCGATTAACATGCCTGATGGCTCTGCGATTACCTTAGATGGATCGTCAAGTGCAGTTGCAAATGCGTAAATAACGTAACGAAGACCTGCTGCTGTATTTCTTACACCATGTGCGATATGAATCCATCCGCGGTCTGTCTTGATCGGAACAGCACCCGCACCATTCTTTGCCTCAGTGATTGTGTGATACTTTCTCTTGCTGGTGATAATCTCCTCATCAATAACAGCGTGCTCAATGTCCTCGCAAAGACCAAATCCGATTCCGCCGCCGCTTCCAGTATCAATGAAATCATCCATTGGACGGGTATAGAATGCATACTTGCCATGAATAAACTCTGGATGAAGCACAACATTTCTCTGCTGAGGAGAATGAAGTGTCTTTAAATTGTCCAGACGCTCCCAATGCTTTAAATCCTTTGTGCGCACGATTCCTGCTGCTGCAACTGCTGCTGAAAGATCACTTGATTTTGTATCTTTGCTCTCAGAACAAAATACACCATAGATCCAGCCGTCTGCATGCTTTGTCAGACGCATATCATAAACATTTGTCTCTTCTGGACAGATATCATCAAGCAGCACCGGATAATCCCAAAAACGAAAACCGTCTACTGGTGAATCACTCTCTGCTATGCCAAAGAAGGACTTTCTGTCATTTCCCTCAACACGGGCAATTAAATAATATTTTCCGTTTAACTCAATAGCACCAGAGTTAAATACGGCATTCACGCCAAGACGCTCCATAAAATACGGGTTAGTCTCTGGGTTTACATCATATTTCCACTCAACCGGGATATGCTCTCTTGTCAAAACTGGATCAGTGTAACGATCATAAATACCATTATAAAAATCTGACTTCTGATTCTTCTTTGCAATCAGCTTCTCTACTTTTGCTTTTTCCACATAATACTGCTCATGAAGCTTCATTGTATTATCTCCTCCTGTCTTCTTCATTGCTCTTAAAGCCTATTAACCATTTCAAAGCACATACGTCCATTGTGATACGGACATTTCCACGGCTCTACGATTGGCTTTTTGTCTGACGGTTGCTTATTTTCATCAAGATCCCAGAACCACTCAGAACCAGGGCGCTTATCAACCATGTACGTTTGAATATATTCCCAGATATCTTGTACAGCCTTAAAGTACTCTGTCTTTTCTGGATGCTTCTGATAATAATTCATAAAACCAAGAACAGATTCTGCCTGAACCCACCATACACGCGTTGTGTTATCTACACCTCTCTCACATTCGTTGATTACAGAATGATCTTTATAAGCAATTTTGTAAATCTGCTCTGCCAGTATATCTGTAATCGGGGAGAGCTTTTCTGTCACAGCCGGATCATTCAAAATCTCCAATCCTCTGTCAATCAGCCATGATGTCTCTATATCATGACCATATGAATACAGATCAATCAGTGTATTCCAATCCTTGTCAAAGAACACTTCCTGACGCTTCTTATCTGGATTATATACCTTTTTCGCAAAAATGTCTAACATCCAGCGAAGATTTTCTCCTACCCTCTTATCCTTTGTCACACAATACAACTCCGTATAGCCTTCAAATACATGAAGCAGCGTATTCATTGTTTTCTCTGCCATGACGCCGTTTTCTGAGAGCTTTTCGTTGCTTACTGGCTGGAAATTGCGGTCAAATGCTTCTAAATATCCCTTATCATCCTTGCAGTGTGCCTCAATCACATCATAAATGCTAAATGCAATATCGAGCGCCTCTGTATCACCTGATGCATCATAATAGGAAGAAAGTGCATAAATCGCAAATGCCTGATTATATGTATGCTTCATATCTTCCTCAGGCTTTCCATCAAATGTAACAGACCAATAAACACCGCCGTATGTCTTATCAAGACATGCCTCTTTTAAAAATTCATATGCATGCTTTGCATAAGAAAGAAGCTCTGGACGCTTTTGGTTCAAATACGCATTTGCAAAAAACCAAAGAATACGATTATTTAAAATACATCCCTTGACAGCCTTTTTGTCCACATTTAAATCTATATCCATGTAACCGTAAAATCCGCCGTACTCATCATCTTTAAGACTTTCCCAAAATGGCAGGATGACTTTATCAAGATGATCCTGTATCTGCTGTTTCATTTTATATGTTTCCTGCATGACACGCTGCCTCCTGTTTGCCTTTTATCTTCTTCCGATCTCAGTGTCAGACTCTGTTAAATGACTGTGTGTCTTAATATAATCTACAATCTCATCAACTGTTGTGAAGGCAAGTCCTACATAGCTGTCTGCACATCCATAGTAAACAGCAATCTTACCAGAAACACTGTCATGGATCGTTGCACACGGGAATGTTACATTTGGAACAAAGCCTCTCTCCTCATACCACTCTTCTGGTGTCAAAAGGAAGTTCTCACAGCGATACTTTACGATAGACGGATTGTCAATATCGAGGATTGCGCCGCCGATGCTGTACACATAGCCATTGCATGTACCAGAAACACCATGATAGAATAACAACCATCCTTCAGATGTTTCAATCGGAGCTGCTCCTCCGCCAATCTTTACACTTTCCCACCATTCACTGCTGCGTCCCATAACATGACGATGCTTACCCCAGTAAACCATATCTGGACTCTCTGAAAGGAAGATATCACCGAATGGTGTATGTCCGCTGTCACTTGGTCTTGAGAGCATCATGAAGTTTCCATTAACCCTTCTTGGGAAGAGAACAGCATTGCGGTTAAATGGAATAAATGGATTTTCAAGACGAACAAATGTCTTAAAATCAGTTGTCTTTGCCATTCCAATAGAAGCACCGTAGAAGTCCTGACACCAAATGATATAATATGTATCCTCAACCTTTACAAGACGAGGATCGTATGCATAGATCGGCATAAACGGATTTCCATCCTCATCTACAAATGGGATTTTATTTGAATCAAACTCCCAGTGAATCGCATCCTTGCTTCTGCCTAAATAAATATATGGGATACCGTTTGTCTGTTCGCCACGGAATACACCTATAAATCCATCCTCAAATGGCATTACTGCACTGTTGAATATTCTTGCAACGCCCTCGATTGGATTTCTTCCAATGATCGGATTTTCACTATATCTCCAGATAGGAGCCCCTTTTAACCCTTCTGGCTTCTCCTGCCATGGTACGTTCTTTACTTCTGGACTAATCATTTTAACTTTGCTCATATTTCCCTCATTTCTGCGCACGTACAAAGCCGCGCACCTTATATATTTGTTTTTCGTTAAAGTTTCTAGGTAAAACTGCGGTCATTAACCCTTTACTGAACCTGCAGCAAGCCCACTGTAAATCTGCTTCTGACAAAGAATAAAGATAATCAATGCCGGAAGAAGTGTAATGATAACACCTGCACAGATGTAGTTATACTGATTTCCAAGAGGACCTGTAAACTTGTAAAGTGAAGTTGCAACTGTTACAAGACGTGACTTATCCTGCAGATATAAGTTTGCCATGTAATACTCATTATAAGTACCAACACCCTTTAAGATCATAACGGTGACAATTGCCGGCTTTAACAGCGGAAGTAAGATCTTAAAAAATACACCAAAATATGTACATCCATCCATGATAGCTGATTCATCCAGTGAATTTGGAAGATTCTCAAAGAACTGGATAAAGATTGTTACGGAAATAATATCAGTTCCGCAAAGAAGAATGATATAACCTGGTATGGAATTGATCAAATGCATGTTGTACATGATCTTGTAAACAGTAACCTGCATTGCAATACCAGGAAGAAGGCTGGCAAATAAGAACAGATTTTTAATTATGCCTCTGCCTGGGAAGGTGAAACGATTTAAGATGTAGGCAAGCATGGCACCAAACATGATTGAGAAGAACAATACAACAACAAGAATGATCAAGCTGTTTAGGAATGCCACTCCCATGTTTGCCTTTTGAAATGCTTCTGTAAAGTTTTTAAAATAAAATTTTCCAGGGAGCGTCATAACATTAGTTGACGCATATTCCTCCGGTGTCTTAAAGGCGGTGATCACACAGCTGGCAACCGGCAGCACGGCAATAAAACCTGCCAGAATCAGCGAAAAATATTTAATAAACATCCACAGATATTTCGCAATACGATTTTTTGCAGTCATGTCAATTCCTCCTTATTTGATACCCTGTTTTCTAAGCTGTTTTTGTATTTTACGATTTCTTCTCTCTTCTCTCGCCTCTTCATCAATCAGCTTCATTATTACCTGCTGGAAGATCGTTACAATAAAGATCAGACCCATCAATACAACTGCCATAGCTGCTGCCAGACCAATCTTGCCTTTCTCATGTGCTAAGCTGTTCATCATAACGAAATATGTTGCTGTTCCGAAGGTACCGCCTGTGATAACATATGGCGGCTCGAATGCACTTAATGAACCTGAAATAGAAAGAATCATATTTAATACGATAACAGATTTGATACTTGGAAGCATGATATAGCGGAATTTAGGCCATGCATTTGCACCATCAATTGAAGCTGCCTCATAAAGACATGGATCAACAGACATCATTGCACCAAGAAAAAGTACCATATTTTGTCCCATGTAACGCCATACAGATGTTGCCGCAAGGGACGCATTGTTGATTCTTGTATCTTTTAACCAGTATGGAAGATTCTCTGGATTTAATCCGAGACATGACAAAACAGTATCGAGTACGAAGCCTCTTGTGTAGAAAAATTTGAAAATAAATCCAATTGCGATACCACTAATCAGATATGGGAAGAAGATAAGTCCCTTAAATAAAGAGCTTCCTCTTACCTTGAAGCACAGAATTGTTGCAAAATACAATGCCATTGCCAGCTGAATAAATGATGCCACGATATAATATCCAGCTAGCTTTAATGAGTTAAAACAGTCATCTCTTGTAAATACATCAATATAATTTTTAAATCCCACATATGTATTGTTTTTGCTGTCGTAAGATTTCATCTTATATAAACTAAATTCAAACATTTTGGCAAACGGAACATATGAAAAAACAAGAAGCAACAGCACAGGCACAATCATAAATGATACAATTACCAGCCATTGCTGAACCTTTCTGCTTTTAAACCACTGCCCAAATGTTTTCTTTGTTTTCATATTTGTAGCGGAAGCAGCCATTGCATTTCCTCCTTCTTAAAAACGCACCCTTTTATCATACACGGCACACCTGAAAACTCAGATGTGCCGTTTGTGTAAGGTTTGCACCCTATTTTTTACTTTTTCTTTTCAAAACGAACTTTATTACTCAGCAGCTACGCCAGATCCATATACATATGGTGCAGGAGTAATATCATACTCTTCCTGAGCATCTGTCCAAGCCTGATTCCACTCATCTGCGATCTCTTCCATAGTCTTGTCACCATTAAGCGCATGCTCAAGAACATCCTGTACATGTGTATTATCAGCATTCAAGGAAATTTCAGACTCAGTATTGATCTCACCAAACAGATCTTCCTCACCTTCTGGTGCCGGATTATCTACTACAAGCTCTACGCCATCAAATGCAGCAAGTACATCTGGATACTCATTGCCTACACAGATCGGGATACCGCCCTGATCATATGAGAAGTTGGATTCTTCGGTCAGCCACTTTACATAGATCATGGAAGCCAACTGATTGTCATAATCAGAATGAACATTGATACCATAGCAATAGTCAGGACCTGCTGATGCATACTGCTTGCCGTCTACTGTGATCGGGAATGGCATATATCCGATATCATCTGCATTATCGCCTGCCTCCTGCATCTGAACAACTGCCCAGGAACCAAGAACCATGCAGCCGATCTCGCCATTGTTGATCATACCCTTGCAGCCTTCCCAGTCTGTTGTTGTCGGGTCATCCTCAACAAGCTCCTGTGAAACTGCCTGATATAAAATGTTGTAAACTGCAAATGGACCAGTCTCATCACCATTATCTGCGAATGGATTCTCACCATGTACCATACCGTAATTCATAAAGTCAGGATCACCTGTTGCACATCCGCCGATATAAGCATCCCATGCACCCATGGTCCAGCCTGCTGCAAAGTTAGTGTACAGCGGAATTGCATCTGTGTTATCCTTAATTTTCTGCAGTGCTTCAATAAATTCGGTTGGTGTCTTTGGAAGCTCTGTAACTCCTGCTTCCTCAAATACCTTCTTATTATATACGATACCCTGTGCATTACCGGTAGAAGGAATTCCATAAACATTTCCGTTATAAGCGAAATTATTTAACAGAACATAATTCTCATCAAGAGTTTTCTTATCACCATAGCTGATGAATTCATCTTCCAGCTCATTCTTCTGAAGATTTGTTGGTATACCACAGATATCGCCCCAATCATCTGTTGTCAGACGAAGCTTAATGTCCTCTGCATAATCAGTAACAGCCTCGTACTCAATCGTAATGTTTGGATAAGACTCATTGAACTTCTTGATATAATCCTGGAAAATGGTGTCTACAATATCAGTTCTGTGTGTTAAAACCTTGATTGAAGCAGTCAGATCGGTGTAATCCTCACCAAGCTTAATGGAATCGATTGTTGGCAGCTCATTTGCCTCATCTGCAAATACAAAAGTTCCCATAGATGCTGTCATTGCTCCTGCTAACATAAGTGCAGTCATTTTTCTTACTCTCATAAATTTACCTCCGTTTTATTAAGTTAATTTAACTTAATTTATATGGCCTTATAATAGCATGTGTTTTTGCATTTTGCATCATTTAATCTTGTTTTTTATATAAGAATCTTGTAATTTTTTCAAAAATAGCATAATAACCCTAATCAGTTTTATTCACTCATTATGGATTTTCACAATCAAAGTTTTATTTTTATTTACAGATACAATTTTTGCTATTGTTTGTCGATTGCTGTTTTATTTTATATTTTCCTTATTTTTTAGTTAATTTAATCTTTTTATTCATTATTAAATTTAATCTTTTTTCGTGCTAAAACTATTGCTTTTTTAGTAAAAAGTGTTTATACTGTGATCTGGGATAAAAAAATATATGATTCTTGCTAATGATCAAACAATATTGCGTTCGAATATTTTTATGAATAGTTACATTTTTGTATAGAAAGGGGTATTTTAACATGGTCAGCACTACTGCAAATTTTTTATCTATTTTTTTGTCAGGCATGACGTCTGCATCAAAAGTTTCCGTATCAGCTATGCGACGTTTAATCGAACATGCCAATCCACTCATTCCCCCTCTCTTTGATCCTGAACCGCCGCTTTTTCTTCCTGCAGCGCTCTCACTCTCAGATATCCGCATTTTTGATGCTAACTTTGCACCGACTGACGGCTATTGTCTTCTCCTCATCACAGAAGGACGAGGTTTTTTAGAGTTCACCAAAAATACCGCACAGAATATAACTAAGGATGACACTGATCATAATAATTTCGACCATTATTCTTTAAAAAAATACTCCCTGTTTTTCTTTCCGCTCTCGAAGCGCTGGCGTCTATACCTAGAAAATGCACCGTGGAAGTTTTATCTATTCTTTCTCTCAGGATCATCTATTTCTTATTATAATAAACTATTCTCCGATTCAGCTAAAGAGCCTTTTGTAATTTCTGGTTCTTCTATGCTGCCTGTACAGCTTTCTCATCTGTATGATGCTCTTTCAGACTGCAAGAATGATCCACTTTGGCTAGACGAACAGCTTACCAGCCTTTTATGCTTAACTATAAAAGAGGCTCGCTGCCATGCGCAGTCGAGCCTCCCATATATGATTCCTTCTTATTTAATTTCTATTCGTAATTCATTTCATAAAAATTTTGCCAAACCTTTTTCGCTGGCAGAATTAGAAACTCAATACAAAATCAGTCGTTTTCGTATTGCCCATGAATTTACAGCAGCGTTTGGGCAGTCACCAATTGCCTACCTAAATTGTCTTCGCCTGCAAAAAGCATGTGAGCTTTTAACGTGTAGTGATGACCGTATCGGAGAAATCAGCACAGCCGTAGGATTCGAAAACACGAATCATTTTATTAATCTGTTCCGCAGGGAGTATGGAATGACACCGGGAGCGTATCGGAAAAGGTACCAAAGTGTGAATGCAGCCCGGTAAAAATGTGGCCCGCGATCCCGGTAAGTTACGAAGACCCACTCGGTGAAGTGACTTTGTCGACGGACCCAATTCCGCAGGCGCCTGTTACATAATTTATTATCACAGGTTATTTTGAAAGCCCCGCTACAACGTCCCCGGCTGCGTAGCAGACGATTGTCTCAGTAAAGCACATTCACCTCGGGGACCATTTACATACTGTCATCATTCGCGAAAATCGCTTTCTTCCGCACATTTGGGCTACGGCAACTGCTAACAGCAATCTTGGCCGCTTTATTTTTTGCCACTGCAGCAAATATACTATGTATTTATCCATTTGAATCATCGTAAAAGTTTTCTTTAATCAAATGTTTAATACAATTTGGTATATTTTTACTTTCATCTTTAACCAACAAAGTCTCATACCTAGATACAGATGCATCTCTGGAAAAAATAAAATCTACTACTTCTCCATCATTACTCTTTTCAACTGATGAATCCTCTACTCTTAGAGACATTGGTAAGAAAAAGTCATTAATTTTATTTCCTTTATCGTCTGTATTCTCCGTTAATCCCAAGGTAAATTCCAAATTCGTAACACTCAGTTTATACACAATAGTCAGCGTTCGCATATCTTTAAGAATACACACTGTATCATTTGTTAACTCTGGCAATCGCTTTAAGCATGGCAGTTTCTTTTTCGCATTCGCATACGGATGTCTTGTATCGAAATAGAACTGATTATTCGTAAGTATTGCCCTCTTCGCATTTTTATAAAAATCTTTTGCGGACAATCTAGTCTCCACTCCTGTCAAATGCAGAAAATGATCTACAGGAAAAGACACCTCAAAAAATTCATTTCCATATACATATAAAAACACCTTTCCTGCCAAGTTTTGACTATATATTGCTGCGGAGTCTATGATATTCTGTCGTATCATATTTTTCTTATCTGTCTTTGTTGCCATTTATACCTCATACGCAAAGAGGAGTGTGATCTTTAACCACACTCCTCTAAAAATTTCTTTTATTAAAGAGTTTTCTGCTGGTTGTCAGCCTCGGTATTCAGTAAAAATACCCATAACGACGTGGAAATCATTAAGTCCCCCACGTGGACTACAACTTTATCTAAGTTGCTAAGCTCGATGCCCATTTAAAACATCTAAAGAGATGGACCTTTACCCTGCTCCACCTGCAGTACAACTTTTAACGATGCTCTTACATCGAGAACATCTCTGTTCTTACTTATATTATATACGATTTTTCAAAAAAATCAACACTTTAGAAATCAAAAATAACTGATTTCGGAATATTTGTCTTAAAGAAAGTCTTACATATTACAACATTAAATGAAGAAACACAAAGCGGTAAAATCAGCGACCAGATGCTGTTCTTCAAATTTAAAAGCTGTGTATTTACAACGTAAGATGAAATCATACCACCATTGCAAATCATTGGGATAAATACAACCATTGCAAAAAAGCAGGTATTTTTTCCATACCTGCTCTTTTTGATATTTTGCATTCCAAATAGTTATTTATTTTTATATTAGCGCTCTTACACTCTCTCCGTCAATCAAATTTCCACTTATGATGCTAAGACGACCCGGTCCCTTATCGAGTCCTTTAACCCTCGAGATAATACGCTCTGCCGCCGCCTTTGCCATTTCCGGCATATCAACGCCATATGTTGTAATAGCCACATCGCATACCGGCATAAAGACAAAGTTATCATAACCAACAACTGAAACATCCTCCGGCACACGGTAGCCGTTTCCTTCTAGTTCATGAATAAGCACACTTGCTGTCTGATCACAATTGCATACAAATGCAGTTGGCATATCCTTTGGCAGCTTTGGCTCTATGATCTCCATAGTACCTGATGTGCGATCTTCAACAATCCATTCTTCACGTTCTTCAAGACCGTACTGACGCATCGCCTTTAAATATCCAAAGTACCTATCCGCAATGCTGTTACTTGATTTTACGCTTCCGACATAGGCAATCTTTTTATGACCTTTCTTAATTAGATGCCTTGTTGCTGTGTACATGCCATAGAAATTATTTGAAATGACACAATCTACATCAAACTCTGCTGCAAAAAAGTCCAGAAAAATCATCGGCATTCCAGCTTCTTTCTCAAGCATTCTTAAGTATGCTCTGCTGATCTCTCCCATTACTATAAGTCCATCAATTCTATGATCACTGACCATAACCGGCAGCACTGTATTTTTTTCTTCATCTGGCTTCAACACGCAGAATGCCAAAAGACAATTGTGTGCTGCACAGGCAATGGCAAGTTCCTGATAAAGTCTCCAATAAAACGATGATCCATTTCCCAGATAACGTTCCTGCACAAGCACGCCAATATTTACTGCCGTTTTTGCCATTATCTGCGTTCCTGGTGCATGATAGCCCATCTCAGATGCCATCTCCTTAATTTTTTCGCGAAGCTCTTCGCTGACACCACGCTGATTGGCAAGTGCATTGGAAACTGTTACTGTGCTGACACCAAGCTTTTCTGCTATATCGGACAGACGTACTGCTTTTCGTGCCATAAATCCGCCTCCATTCTATATTTAATTATGTAGTCGTATTTTGTAACGATGCAAATTATAGCAATTCTTAATTGCATTATCTTATCGACTTGCTATCGTCCGAATCTGCATCATTACCTTTTCTTAATTTATTTTAAGTATAGAATGCTTTAATAATTATGTCAAGTGAATTTAATATTGGGAATATTCACAAAAACAATTTGTGAATTCAAACAGTTCCTTCCTGTAACTATGTTTATAACGTAACCATGATAAAATCATGATTCACCGCTGGAAGCACTTTTTCGATCAAATCCGATGTGTGAAAACGGATGCTGGATGTGTTGATGCACGGATGGCATCCGACAAATTCACTCTTTAATACATCTTCATCAATTAAGAGCTGAACGTGATTTTCGGTATCGTTCATCAGTCCTAATACGCTGACGGAACCCGGTGTGATATCCAAAAATTTCTCCATGTACTCTGGCTTTGCAAAGGATAATCTCGCAGAGCCGATCTGGGCAGACAAATCCTTTGTGTGGAATACCTTTGTATCTGGAATCATCAATAAATAAAACTTGGTTTCCTGACGATTGCACAGGAAAAGATTTTTACAGATTGTTGCCTGCAATACCTTGTCGATTTCCTGGCAAACCTCCATTGTCATGGCTGGCGCATGATCGACACGCTCATATGCTACACCTAATTTATCTAACAAATCATAGGTGCGAATTTCTTTTTCCAGTCTGCCCGCTGTGTCTTTTGGTCTTCCTTTTTGTAGTTCCATGATAGTGCCTTTCTCTCTTTCTTGATTTTTTCTTGATTCTTTTTCGATTTTTTCTTTCTGGTTTTTCTCGATTTTTCTTTTCGATTTTCTTGATTTCTTCTTAATTTTTCAGTTTCCTGTATAAGACATATATGCTGAAAAATCAATCTCCTCTGTGAGGCTCTTCTGTGTCTCATCAAGATGCTTTTTTATCGCCTCGGTATTACCTTCCAGACTTTTTAGCTTGTGCAGCTTTGTAAACCACAAAGGCTTAATGCAGCGATACAGCATAAGCGCCGCCTTCTTTTCGCTTTCGGAAAATATGTAATACTTGCTGACCACCTGAAGCATTTCCTTAATTCGAGAAATTTCCGGTTCAAAGTCTTCGCCGTAAATTTCTCGAAACAGGTAGTTTAAGAACACATCTTTTCCGCAAAGATTAAAGTCATATACACCAACGAATTTTCCATTTTCGTCAATCAACAGATTCGTTGGATTTAAATCAGCCTGAAAAACAGAAGTAGGAAGCGTATGATAAATCTGCTCCAACTCCCTTCTGTTTTTCATCCACAGCTGCCAGATTTGCTGTACCTGTTCGGTAAACTCTTCCGGCAGCGTCTCGGCATATTCTTTCCAGCTGAGTGCATTTTCTAAGACCTCGTCCACCTCATCGCTCGGGCAAAATGTGTCAAACAGGCAATAGCCAGACGGATACTTTCCATAATCTAAGTATTTTCCTGCTATTTTCGCCGTCATAATCCATATATCCGTCAGATAAGTGGTTTCATATGTCATTTTGGGGCCTCGCTCCTGCACACACCTATATGGTGCATACTCCTCTCGATACGCAACACAATTATGACCCTTATATGAAATTTTTGGAAACTGCCCTGTCCTATCGTGAAAAATACGTGGACAATAATAGCCAAGACTGCGATACGCTTCGACGGTCCTTTTCCACATCTCAATTTTCTCTGGAAATGTGAAATCATTATCCGCAAGCTTGATTACATATTTTTGTCCCGATGCTCCCTCTGCCAGAATCACCTCTCTGAAATCAGCATCACCGCGGCTTGTATCAATGATCTCGATGGATTTGGGTTCTTCATTGCAGAATTGTTTGACAATGTCGCATATCTCCATTTTCATTTCTATCTTCATACTCTTTCTATCCCCTTTGAAAAATTTCATGCCTTGCAACACACAAACGGCAACAAAAAAAGTATAGCACAGCAGATGAAAATTTACCAGAGCAGCTTTTTCAACCATTATTTTGATTGAAACATTTCTTTTACTGTATCAAACGCGAACTTTGGTCTGCGATACTCGTCCACAACACCTTTATTGTTATGGCAGCGTGCTCTCGTGGAAAACCATTCCTCCTCTGTCACACGGCAATCTGCAAACTGCCATACAAACACGCCACAGATTGCTTCATTTTTCATATAAACCTCAAGGTTTTCCCGAATGATATCGGCTTGTCTTTCCTCACTCCATTTACAATGAGACCGATCACGGAAACCATAAATTGCCGCCGCTCCAAATTCACTGACGATAACAGGCTTGCCATTGCCACCGCTTTTCTGAATCCAGTCAAGCTCTCTTTCATTTGTCTCCTCAATGGAAACATCCTTGTACCAGCCCGAATACATATTGAATGACACGATATCAGGCAAATCAAGACAAATATCCTTTAAATGACGGCAGGTCGCCGATGTAGTCGGTCTTGATGAATCGAGACTACGAATCTGCGCATATTGTCTTGCATATTTTTCTCTTCCTTCTTCTGTCTCACTTGCACATTCATTTAAAATTCCCCAGATAATGATGGATGGATGATTAAAATGGTTGCCTATCATCTCATCAATACAATCGCGACACTGTACATCAAAGTTTGGATTTTGCATCCGCTCAAGGCCAAAGCCTCTTGCATGATTTTCTTCCCATACATACATCCCACGCTCATCACAAAGGTCAAGAAAACGCTCGTCATTTGGGTAATGGCAGGTGCGCACCGCATTTGCATTCATTTCCTGCATCAAATCCATGTCCTGAACCATTAACTGGAATGGAATTGCGCATCCAACTGTCGCATAATCCTCATGACGGTTAAAACCCTTCAAATAAATTTTCTCCCCGTTTACAAGAATATCTTTTCCTTCAATGCGGACCTCTCGAAAACCAACACGGTCTATGTAATCATCTTCTGGTCGTCCGCTCATTGAAAGAATAAGTTTAAATAGATATAAATTCGGATATTTACTGCTCCACAGCTGAATACCGTCAAAAAATGCCTCTGTCTCAAACA